>NZ_DBHIEC010000009.1:0-111265 GCF_057250765.1 Catonella sp. | reverse complement strand
CAGTACGGAGGATATTGCTGAAATTAGTGATACATTATTTCCTGTAAGGGTAGACATGGATATAGAAACATTGTATTCGCATATCAATGTTGGCTTGGCTTTTCCGGCTAATGATTCCGATCAAGACAAGGTATATGTAGTTAGTTTTAGTGTAGATGGTGGGAAAACTTTTAATGACAAAAAGTCTGAATCACACGAATCAGGTTTGTCAGTTGCACCTATAGAGGTTACTGTATCAGGGAAAAAATCAGAGAAACCGAATCCAGGAATAGATCCTGTTCCTGCTAAGAATCCTGCGGTTAGTGAGATAACATTATTACGCCAGTATGAAGAGATGATATCTTTATCTATTATAGGTAAAGATTTGACAGGAGCAAAGTTCAAGGAAAAGGTAACAAATGAGGACGGATCATTAGTTGAAGGATACAAGGCTGCTAAATGGGGCAAGGCCCTTGATACCGGAATCTCTCAGGTATTCTATCTTCCAACGAATGACACTGATAAAGAAATTGTTTATAATATATATCAGCATTGACGGCGGTAAGACCTTTCTTGATGACAAGGTTGTGACCGTAAAATTACCTGGGAAAGAACCTGTTTCAAATAATCAGGTGACTAAAATAAGAAAGACGGAGCACTCATTTGATCCAGATGGTGGAAGTTTAACAATTACAGTTACTACAAAAGAGGATACCACAAAGGATAAGATTAAAACTAAGGTAACCCGTATTTATAACGGTGTTGAAACAGAGGCAACAGATATAAGGCTAAGCATAACCAATGTCCCCGGTAAAAACAATATGTTTATGGTGGCTGTTGTTTTTCCTTCAAATACCCAAAAGAATTCTGTAGAATACAGGATAGCCTTTAATGCAAAGGGTTCTGATACAGAGTTTCAGTCAGAACCGGTGTTTAAGGCTACCGTTGCCGGCACAAGTGAAGATGAAGTACCAGCTATGCGGGTGCTTTCCATCAAAGCATCAAAACCTGTACTTCCTAAGGAAGGCGGAAAGTCCAATATTACCATTAAGGGTGAAAATATTGAAACAAGTAAATTAGAGCCTGAGATTACAAAGACAGTGGGCGAAGAGACTAAGCCTGTTACATTAAATGTAGAAAAAGTAGGAGGAGGAAGTTCTGCTTCATTTACTATTACCTTCCCTCAGACTGAAGGAGATAAGGCTGAGGTTTACAACATAAAAATAGGTGGAAAGAGCACTACTGTTACTGTGGGTGGCAGAATTGTAGGTACTTTACTTGATATACTTCCAAGCAGGGTGTACACCGATAAAGAAAAGAAAGTAATTACAGTATTTTTTGATGAGGATATTTTTGCTGTAGAAAGTGATTATAAAGCACTTAAAAACGGTATTACACTTAAGGCAAGAAAAGACGGAAAAGAAATAGAGCATAAGCTTACAGATGAAGATAAGGTAGTCATAGAGGGAAACAGAATAGTGATTACCCTTGCCACTCCTTTTGACGGAGAAATCAATTCAAAGATTGAAATTGATGAAAGACTTATAAAAGACAGTAAGGGAAATGAAGCAAAGAAGATTTCCTATATTATTGAGATAGCTAAAACCATAGTAAACTCTGCTGAGTTTATAAAGGGTGAGGTACTTACCAATAAAGGTGGAGACGTAGAGGTAAGGCTTGTAGGTGAGGGCTTTATGAAGGAAGTGCTCGGTATGAAAGCACCTGAAAATACACTGGTAAAGGTACTTGAAAATAATAAATCAAAGACTGAGCTCTACGGGATTACAACAAAGCTTGGTAAGAAAGTAAACGATGATAAGATTAAGATAACTACCAATGAAGAGGGGACAGAACAGATAATTTCATTTGCCCTTCCTTCCAATGAGACAGGAAAGACCAAGACCTACTCAGTAATGATATCACTTGACGGAGGTCGTACTTTTACTTCTGCTCAGGCAGTTAACATCCTTGAAAATAGGGCGAAGAGACTGGTAGCCTCAGTTCTTCCTACAGGCGAAAATGACGGCAAGCCAAGTCTTAGCTTTATGTCAATTACCTCTTATGGTACACAGGGTGGTGGAAAAGAAGAGGCAGACATTACCCATACAGAGACTCCTAATGGTCAGGAAAGTAAGAAGACTTGGGTAACTGCCTATGGTGCAAACCTTGACAAGAGCTTAACAAAGATAAGAATAATTGACAGAAATAATATTATCTGGTACCCGCTCCAGAATGAGGGCACTTCAGACAGTACCTCCAACTTCATCATGGTTAGCTCAGACGGAACAGGTATCTTCGGAAGCGGCAATACCCAGATGCTTGAAGTAATAGGTATGAACAATATCCTTACAACAGAAACCTTTACATACCAGCTCGCAGTAGATGGTAAGAACTACGACACAGAAACTGTGGTAACTGTTACAGTTCCTTATGATGGTGGAGCTAAAAACACCAAGAAAGAAATGACTGAAGACTTTATTAGAAATGTAAAAGTAAGTCATGTAACCGACACAGGAAAGGTTCTTGAGGCTGAAACAGTAGTGAGAGGTTATTCATGGTCAAAGCTTAGGTCATTTGGTATCAGAGCTAAGGAGTTTGCTAACTGTAAAGTACTTGGCTATAGGAAGGATGGAAGTGAAGAACTCACCCCTATGACCGGTCTTAATGAAGGGAATGTAGAGAATCTTAAGTCAGTTCAGTTTGTTTATGAGGAAAAAGCACCGGTTGTAGAACCAACCGCACCTGTAATCCCTTCAACGCCAGTAATTCCTATAGCACCTGCTGTAACTGAAAACTTTGTTGAAAATGTAATTAAGCCGGGCACAGAGATAAAGGATATAACAAAAGACGGTACTCCACTTGGTGGAAGTAAGGAGAATACAAACCAGAGCAATTCTAAAAAAATATCCTTTTCTACATCTAAAGAAACTTTCAAAATAAGTAAGGCATTTTTAAAAGCTTTAGATAAGAGTGAAAGAAACATAACAATAGCAGTTAAAAATGGCGAGGTTACATTATCCGGTAATGAGCTTAAAAATACAATAAAAGGCTCATCTTACCTAAAGATTGTTAAAAAGAATAATGCAAAAGAAGTCAAAAAAGCCCTTAAGAGTAAAAAACACACAGGGCTTAAGGCGGCATACGGAAAGAGGCTTTATGAGGTAAAACTTGTAGTAAATGGTAAGAATATCACTAAAACCGCTTCAGGTCTTACCATTTCCCTTAAGGCAGGAAAGATAGAAACAGGAAGTATATATGTGCTTAACCTTAAGTCAGGAAAGAAAATTAAGGCAAAGTATGACAAAAAGACAAAGTCAGTTGTATTTAGAACAATGGAGCTTGGAAAATTTGTGGTAACTTTGAAAAAATAATTAAACCTAAACTATTTGCGATATCACCTTATAGTCACATACAGCAAAATACTTATGCTACTACTCTATGTGGAATGAGAAATGTGACCTATGTAGTGAATAATTGCGGTTAAGAGTGGTTAGAATTAAAGAACCGGCCTGGGACATATCATATCCTAAGCCGGTTCTTTGTTGAGTGTCAAAGGATAATAAATTTTCCTGCAAGCAAGCCTCTCTCGAATTTTTATACTTTTAACACCGTATCACAAAACTACGCCCTCACATCAAAGGTATATCTGCTAAAATTATTGCTTTCAACCTCAGAAGGGATGAAGTCATTAACAGGGTTAAACTCGCCGGACAACAGCCTTTTTTCCTCTTCTTTATCAGTAGTCTTTATGACCTCGCTTTTTGGATTAAATCCCTGCTTTGTAAGCGCACTGTCAAGCTCGAAAAGATTGTCTGTTATAAGCTTTCCTGAGCTGTCATCATTAAGGAAGAACCTTGTAGACACTGTGCCCTCATTTAGCTCGATTCTTATATTCATTCCACCGAGACTCTTCATGTCAAGGTGTAGAAGACAGGATATACCATTTCCTCCTGACACCCTTTTTCTATGCTTATCCGAATAGACATATAAATCTCCGGTTGTGGTCTGACCGTTCATCCTTATAGGAAGTTCCGTAAAATTATACATCTGATTCATTTCATTCATAAAATTCATATTCTGTTTGGTCTGTCCCAAATCGGTAGAAAGCTTGGCAGAGGCCTGCCCCGCTGTGTTGTCAGCCAGAGTCTTAAGCTTGTCTATCTGTTCATCCATCCTCTTGTAGAGATTAAGAACGGCATCCTTTTCAGTTAACTCCTCCGCAGACAGAGTCCAATCAGTATGAACAAGCATCTTAAGAGTCTTGTGGAAATCATCCGACTTAAGAAGCGCCTGCTTAAGCTCAGGAGGAAGATTGGTGTTACTTAGTATATCTTTAATATGATTAGCGGCCTCACTAAGGGTTGCACTTTCAGGGAGAAGCTCGGCAAGCATGTCATTTGCGATAGGAAGTCCCTTTCCTGTTAAGTCAGTTACCTGCTTCATAAGATTATCAAGCTTTGATAGGTCAGCTTCAGGCAGGGTTTTTAAGAGGTCTGACAATTCACTGAGACTTATCTCTCCCTTTATGAGGTTTTGAAGCTTGGCTGCATCCACGTCTATGTCAGCATTTTCAAATAAGGTAAACACTTCAAGGCGTTGTTCTTCATTTAATATGGATGAAATAGGAGTTTCGCTTGTTAATGTGACATTTACAGGTTCTCCATCCTCAGTGATTAAACTAAGGTCAGTCACTGTAGCCCCCTCTCCTGCAAGGTTATCTAAAAGCTCTGCAAGATTTGTAGGGGCTGTGGCAGGAAGGCCAGCCTCGTCATTTGCCACAAGTGAAAGCACCAGCTCATCAGGCTCCTTGCCTATGTTGAATATATCAAGGAGGTCAGAGGCTAACTTTGCCCCACCCTCAACATTTCCATCAGAAAGGAGACCCTCTATCATTCCAAGCATGTCCTTGAAGTTCTGCTCGGTGGCAGCTGCAAGCTCAGTCCTGCCAGTGCTGTACATTTCAAAGAGCTTTGTAGATTCAGGATTTACATCTAAGCCAGCCTTATTCATAAGCACGAGATTAGTCATAGATATTTCAGGGTTTTTGAGGGATTGTTGGAGCATGCCATTTATCATCTGCTTGCTAACGGGGTATTCATTTTTAATGAGGGCCGTGACCAGCTCTTCATTTTTAGGGGAAAATGGCAGACCGGAGGCGTCAAGAGCCTTATACACTACATTTTCAAGGGTAGTCCCTGTCTGCATAGTTTTTAGCATAATATGTCCGTCCTCGCTGTCTACCACCCTAAACTTAGCCCCATCACCAATGGAAAGTTCGGAATTATTATCATACCTGGCTGTCATAGTCTGTCCGTTTTCAAGCTCTAAGGTAAGCTCCCCAGGGGATATGTTGGTCACTTGACCTGACAATACCTGCCCCTTAGACAAGCTGTCAGAATTCACTCCACCTGCAGTGGCGCCTGAAACAGCTACCTTAGAGACTTCACTGCTTTTTGCGACTGATGCCGATTCCCTTCCGCTTGAAACCCCTCCGCTTGGCACTCTTGATATATCTAATGGCATATTTCCTCCGTTATTCCTCCTAACAATTAACTCATATATTTATACTATCGGATAAAACAGGTGATTTCTGTAGTGATACTATTACTGTGGCAAAGGTAGATGATGTAAAACTAAAATGTGGAAAATTCCATAATTAGATAGACAGATAAGGCTTTGATAGTTATAATAACTAGAGAAGAGTCAGTACTTATTATTTGAAAGGAATTAGGTATCGGGCATGGATGCAATCAATACTGGAGTTATTAATATAAATGAACTGCTGCCGGGGGCAATGATAAGCCTGACAGCCAGAAAGGGTGATAAGTCTTACAGGTTTGAAAGCTTTGTTTTAGAGTTTCAAGAGAAGGAAGACCTGGATTATATAAAGACTCTAAAAGGTGACTATGTGATTGTTGAGCCAATAAGAGTAGAAGATAAGATAATCAAGTTTGCTGCTGAGGGAGTCAGTTATTTTTTAATAGGGAATCACAAAGAAAAACCTTATTTATTTGAAAAAGTATTCGTAGACAAGATAAATCTTCCCCTATACGGAACGGCGCATATCATCAGGTCGGAAGTGGAAGGAAAGAGATTCAACAGAAGAGATTACTTTAGGCTATGGCTTGGACAGCACTGTAATATTGCTCTAAGAGGCAGCAAAGCTCAGCACGATGCTATGGTGAAGGACATAAGCAGTACAGGTGTCGGCCTTATCGTTAAAAAGGAGTATGAAGTCAATGTCGGAGATGCCATAGAGATTCAGTTTAATTTTGAAAAATACAATGAGCAAAAAGAAGACTATACCTTTTCACTCCATACCCTTTTGGGGGAAGTAGTAAGGGTGGTTGATAAAAATGAAAAGGCTAACCTGGTAGGTTGTAAGTTAACCGAAGGACAGGAAGAAGTAAGCAAATTTATTGCCCAAAGGCAGAGGGAAAGAAACCGGGTAGGAAGAAAAACAAATGACCTCATAAGTATGTTTGTGGGAAAAGACAACAGTGAAGAGAATTAGTTTAGATTAGAAGTTTGTATATTTTTTTAGTTTAGATAAAAGGAGATAAGAAAATGCCTGATAATGAAAGAAAACCATATAATCCTGCCGAGATAGAGCCTAAGTGGCAGAAATACTGGGCAGAAAATGAGACCTTTAAGACAGATGTATGGGACTTTAGTAAGCCTAAGTACTATGTGCTTGATATGTTCCCATATCCATCGGGAGTGGGCCTTCACGCAGGGCATCCTGAGGGCTATACAGCTACAGATATCGTATCAAGGATGAAGAGGATGCAGGGCTACAATGTACTTCATCCAATGGGGTATGATTCATTTGGCCTTCCTGCGGAGCAGTATGCGGTAAGCACAGGTAATAACCCAAATGGCTTCACCGAGAAGAATATAGTGTCATTTTCAAATCAGCTTAAAGAACTTGGCTTTGACTATGACTGGTCAAAGATGATAGCTACTTCAGACAAAAATTATTATAAATGGACTCAGTGGATATTTGAGAAGCTCTATGAAAAGGGTTATGCAAAATATATGGATATGCCTGTAAACTGGTGCGAAGAGCTTGGTACAGTGCTTTCCAATGATGAAGTAATTGACGGCAAGAGTGAGCGTGGCGGCTTCCCTGTGGTTAGAAAGAACATGAAGCAGTGGGCTATCGACCAGGTTGCCTTTGCTGAAGAGCTCCTTGAAGGCCTTAACGAGATAGACTGGCCTGAATCAACCAAAGAAATGCAGAGAAACTGGATAGGAAAAAGCGAGGGCGTAGAGGTTGATTTCAAGATAGTCGGTGGTGGGGAATTCTCCATCTATACAACCTGTATAGAGACTATTTACGGTATCACCTTTATGGTGCTTGCCCCTGATGGTGAGACAGTTAAGAGCCTTATGCCAAGGATTAAAAATAAAGAAGCAGTACAGAAATACATAGATGAAACCCTCAAAAAGAACGATATGGATAGAACTGAGCTTAATAAAACAAAGTCTGGCTGTGTGCTTGAGGGAATATATGCTATAAATCCTGTAAACGGTAAGGAAGTCCCTGTATACATAGGTGACTTCGTACTTGCAAGCTATGGTACAGGAGCTGTTATGGCGGTTCCAAGCCACGATCAGAGAGATTTTGAGTATTCTGAGGCACATAACATACCAAGGATACAGGTAATAGACGGTGGTGATGTGAGTGAGCATGCCTTTGAAAAGCAGGATTATCTTGGCAAGGGCTGTAAGCTTATGAATTCTGAAGAATTTAGCGGACTTACTGTAGAAGAGGCTAAGGAAGCAATCACAGAAAAGCTTGTTAATATGGGAGTAGCAAGAAAGAAAGTCAACTACCACTTCAGAGAGTGGATATTTGCGAGACAGCGCTATTGGGGTGAGCCTATTCCTGTAGTCCATACAGAAGACGGCAGAGTGGTTCTTCTTCCTGAAAGTGAGCTTCCTCTTGTGCTTCCTGAGCTTGATGATTACAAGGGAAAGAATGGCAAAGCGCCTCTTGAAAATGCCACAGAGTGGAAAGAATACGATAAAAACGGCATTAAGGGAAAGCGTGAAACCTCTACAATGCCAGGTAGTGCAGGAAGCTCCTGGTATTATATGCGCTACATAGACCCTAAGAACAATGATGAATTTGCCAACCAGGAACTCCTTAAGCATTGGCTCCCTGTAGACCTTTACATAGGCGGACCTGAACATGCGGTGGGACACCTTATGTATTCAAGGATTTGGAACCGTTTCCTTTACAACGAGGGACTTTCTCCTGTTAAAGAGCCATTTAAGAAGCTTGTGCATCAGGGAATGATACTTGGCTCAAACGGCATCAAAATGGGTAAGCGTTATCCTGAATATGCGGTAAATCCAAGCGACATAGTCAGGGATTACGGAGCAGATACACTTAGAATATATGAAATGTTTATGGGATCTCTTGAGGCATCCAAGCCTTGGAGTAAGCAGGGTGTGGAAGGCTCAAGGAAATTCCTCGGAAGAGTATTCTTCTACTTCTCAAATCCTGAAAACCTTGTAAGAGCCACAGAAGAGGGCTATAACGAACTGCTGGAAGAGCATAAGCTCATCTACAATCAGACTGTTAAAAAGGTAACAGATGATTTTGAGACTCTTGGCTTTAATACAGCTATAAGCCAGATGATGATATTTATGAATGCCGTAACCAAGGGTAAATGCCCTATGGAATACGCAGAAGGCTTTGTAAAGCTGATATCCTGTATCTGCCCTCATCTTGGAGAGGAACTCTGGGAGATGTTCGGACACACAGGCACAATAGCTTATGAAACCTGGCCTACCTATGATGAGGCGGCTCTTGTGGTAGATACCGTAAAGATAGGCGTACAGGTAAACGGCAAGGTAAGAGGTACTATTGAAATCGGTGCTGAGGCAGAGGAAGAAGAGGCTATGAAAGAGGCGCTTGAGATAGCATCAGTGAATAAAGCAATAGATGGAAAGCCTATAAGAAAGGTGATTTATGTAAAAGGCAAGATACTTAATATAGTGGCGAAGTAGGGATAGACTATTGATTTTTATGGGAGTTTATGATATTATTTAATTGAGCGAAGAAGGGTGTGGTCGTTCGGTTCACATCTGGAGTTCCTAAATGAGAGTTGGTTCGCTCTCCCGAATAGGCTTTCAAGCTGAACAATGAACCTTGTTAAACCAATGCTCCTGAGCTCTCAGGGGCATTGGTGTTTTTATGCATATATTTCCAACCACTCGCTAGGAGTAATGATTGGTATAGAACAATCTTCATAGTCTTTTTTATTCAATGTTATAAGATAATCCACTCTATTATTGTACCCTGTTGTATATTGAACACAGTCCTCAAAATCCCGCCATTTTTGTTTAAATGCATCTTGAATATCTTGTTCAGTTACAGAAATTACAGTAACAAGATAGAAAATATTCTCTAAAATAGTATAAGTACGATTTAAATCTTTTGTTTCTTTACGAATGATGTAAAATAAGTCTGTTACAGAAGATGCGGTTATATATGATATAATCTCTTTCTCTCTAATTTTTTTGAATAGCTTTATGGAATTATCATATCCGCGCCTTTTAAATATCAAATCTAAAAGTACATTGGTATCAATAAGTAGTTTCATATCTCTCAGTTATCCTTTCCTCTCTATATACATCAAGAGTTTTACCGCTTTCAGGGATTGCACCAACAATATTACTTAAAATTTCATTTAATGGTTTATCATTAACAGGTAAAATATTAGTTTGTTGTGCGCTAATGAATTGAACAAAGCTGTATATAGTTTCTATCTGGTTTTCAGGTAGAATATTAAGCAAGTTTATTGTTTTCTCTAAAGTTGACATAAGTATCTCCTTTCCACATCTTAAGGAATAAGTTTTTTATATTATAACATTATTTATGTAAATTAACTATTGTTTTTTTGTACAAATACGAATATCAAGATTTGCAAGCACAGAAATAGACAATTTAAATGTCCTTTTACATTCGAATTAAATAGTGTATAATAAATGAAATTATAACTTTGATAAACAACAAAAAGCTAATTGCTTTTACGGAGGAAAAATGGCAGATAAACAATATGAATTTGCTACCCGCCTCGCCGACCTTGTGGCTCAGGCGCAGATTAGCGGAAATAAGGTTCACGAAAGTGATATAAAAGAATTTTTTGAAGATTTAGAACTTGATGATGCGCAGTTTGACCATATTTTTGCATACCTCAAGGCATCACATATTACAATAGAAGGCTACGAAACCAAAGAAGAAATCGAGGCTGAGGTTAAAAAATATGAAAATGCTGCGAAGGAACAGCTTGAAGAAGCAGCAAGAGAGGGCTATGAGAAAAAAAGCAGGATAAAAAAGAAAAAAAACAGGAAGGACCTTAAATTCCATTCTGAATTCTTAAATATGTATCTGGAAGAATTAAGAGACATAGAAAAAATGACTGCAAAAGAAGAAGAAAGGCTGCTTAAACTAGTCCTTAGCGGGGATGAAAAGGCTGAGGCAGACTATATAGAAAGAAAACTACACAAAGTAGTGGAAATAGCGAGGGGCTTTGAACTAACGGAAGATTATTTTAAGGAACTGATAGCAGAGGGAAATGTAGGCCTGCTATTGGGATTAGCTGAGCTAAAAGCTTTAGAAGATGAAAAAGAGCCAATTGAGTTTATTGAAAGCAGAATAGAAAGTGCAATGCAGGACTTTATCGAAGAGAGCCTTGAGATAGAAAGTACAGCAAACGCTATGGTAGCAAAGGTAAACTTTGTCAGTGACGCAGCCAAAAAAATGAAAGAAATAAACGGTTCATCACCTACACTTAAAGAACTTGCAAGCTATACTAATTTGACCGAAGCTGAACTAACTGATATCATAGAACTGTCGGGTGATGAGCTAAAAAGTAACGAGTGATTTGATTATATTTGCTAATCACTGAATAGTACAATTATATTTAGTAAGCTTTTCAATCAAGAACACTCAGTATCTTAAGCGAAATTATTCGCGAAATATCAAGAAAGCACATAATTAAGCCGCAGACTTAGAATTTACACCATCTACATACAGGAGGATAATATGAGTACAGACCGTTATATCAGCCCACTTTCAGGGAGGTACGCAAGCAAGGAAATGCAGTACATATTTTCACAGGATAAGAAATTCACTACCTGGCGAAGACTGTGGATTGCCCTTGCAGAAGCAGAAAGAGAACTTGGCCTTAATATCAGCGAAGAGCAGATAGCAGAGCTAAAGGAGCATGTAAACGATATCAACTATGATGTAGCCATAGCCAGAGAAAAAGAAGTCCGCCACGATGTTATGAGCCATGTCTATGCCTACGGAGTACAATGTCCTAAGGCAAAGGGAATCATTCATCTTGGAGCAACCTCCTGCTATGTAGGAGACAATACAGACATTATCATAATGACTGAAGGCCTAAAACTCGTTAAGAAAAAACTTCTTAATGTAATGAGTAAACTTGCTGATTTTGCTGATAAATATAAGGCTCTGCCAACTCTTGCCTTTACTCATTTTCAGCCTGCACAGCCTACTACTGTAGGAAAGAGGGCCGCACTTTGGCTAATGGAGCTTACGCTTGACTATGATGATATCTGCTATCTTATAGACAGCATGAAACTGCTTGGTTCAAAAGGAACTACAGGTACACAGGCAAGTTTCCTCGAGCTTTTTGATGGAGACCAAGAGAAGATAAAGAAAATAGATAAGTTAATTGCTAAGAAGATGGGATTTGCAGACTGTTACCCTGTATCAGGACAGACCTATTCAAGAAAGGTGGACTCAAGAGTTCTTAATGTACTTGCGGGAATTGCATCAAGTGCCCATAAATTCTCAAATGACATCAGACTGTTGCAGCATCTTAAAGAGGTGGAAGAACCATTTGAAAAGAGCCAGATAGGTTCATCTGCTATGGCTTACAAGAGAAATCCTATGAGAAGTGAGCGTATCGCATCCCTCTCAAGGTATGTGATGAGCGATTTGATGAACCCTTACATAACTGCGGCTACCCAGTGGTTTGAGAGAACTTTGGACGATTCTGCCAACAAGCGTCTGTCTGTACCTGAGGCCTTCCTTGCTATAGACGGCATCCTTGATTTGTATATGAATGTAGCTGACGGCCTTGTAGTTTATGAGAAGGTGATTGAGAAGCATATAATGGCTGAGCTTCCATTTATGGCTACTGAGAATATAATGATGGACGCGGTGAAAAGAGGAGGAGACAGGCAGGAGCTTCACGAGAAGATAAGAACCCTGTCTATGGAGGCTGGAAGGAATGTAAAGGAAAGAGGACTTGACAACAATCTCCTTGAACTAATTGCAGCCGAACCATCCTTTAACATCACTCTAGAAGAGCTTAAAAAGCAGATGGATCCGTCCAAGTACACAGGCCGTTCCAAAGAGCAGGTAGAGGACTTCTTAAAGGAAGTCATAAGGCCTATACTTGAGGAAAACAAGGCTCTGCTGGGACTTGAGGCTGAGATAAATGTATAGATGAATCCATGATATACACATACCGGCAGAGATATTAGCCTTTATCCTCTGCCGGTTTTCTTATACCAAAAATTAGACATGCGTTCTTACATCAGTGTTTTTTATGAATAATATGCCGACTGCGATGGAAGCGATAATCCATATAGAAGCCGAAATCAAAACCATAGGAAGATTAAGATTTTCTGTAATTGATGTGCTTCCTGCTCCATATATCAGTAAAGAATATGGCGTCAGAAAATATAAGCCCTTCATAATGAAAGCAACTCCGCTTAGGCATCCAAGGAAAGCTATGGCAACAGGTAATGCAAAAGAATGTAATATAAGTGACAACAAATTTTGTACTGCTGTAATCGCCATCACAGAGATGAGCATTGCAAGAATCCTGCTCCAGAACAACGTAGGTATGCTGTCAGGAATGCCAAGAATTTTCCCGGTAGCGACATATATAACTACCAGCCATATAATACACAGCGAAGATACAAAGGAGGTGGCAGCCCACTTATCCTTAAATAATTTAAAAGGAGATGTCACAGATAAAATGAGGTTCCAATTGCTTCCCAGATGCTCCATCCTCCACTGAAGGCTGCATACAACTCCTATTAACGGCGCAAGGAAGAAGAAACTTAGGAAAATGGAGTGCTGTGTCCACAAATCACCCCAGGTAAAATGAAGAACACCTTGATTCTGTGTAAAATTAATTGTTCCAATTGTGGCAGATATCACAGGAATCAGAATAAAAGGAATCCATACAGGATTACGCTTTAACTTAATTAGCTCTGCAGGAATACCGCTGTGTAGAGAGTGTGTTGCTCTTACACGGCCACTGCTCCCTAGTGCTTCTCCAGGCTCTGTTGCAGAGAAAAGGTACAGGCCAATCAAAAATGTACAAAGAAGATAAATTAGTGCAACAACAATCTGTGTATTTGCAGGCAGTTCCCAGAATACATTCATAGTGCGGGTTGATTTCTCATAATCCATACTTACACAGCTAAGAGAAATTAGAACTGACCAAGGAGTCCAAGCGGTCTTGCTTATAAATGCAAGGAATAAACCTGTCAGGGTACCTCCGAAGCCTATGGAGAGTGCTGCAAACTGGTTTGGAAACAAGAGTGAAATCAGACACTGCACCTGAAACAAAATCATGCCACTTATAATTTCTGCAAAAAAGGTAATCATAATGACCGAATTAGGCACATTTCCGCGAAAACCAAGGTACTTGCCTAAAAGACCTACGCAACTTATCTGTATGATGCAGAATAATACTATGTGAATAAGTCCATACAGATTTTTAGAAAGAAATATATTGCGTTTGCTGCACAAGGTAGATATAAGATTCCACATAGTACCTTTGTTCTCGACATCAACAGTCTGACTGGCTAGGATTGCCATATAAACTGAAAGTAAAATGCTGTTAACTAAAGGAATTCCATAAAATACATTCAACCATTGCTGGCCATCATTTTTTATACCCTTAAACAGAAGAAAGTAATTTAATACTAACATTACAATAAGAAGTAGAAAATGATGTTTATGACGGGATTTCATAAATTCAATATGAACTAATTTTGGAAGTTCAACTATATGTGTCATAATGACTCCTTTCCACCTGTAAGTTTAAGGAAGGCATCTTCAAGCCCCTCACCCTTTGTTTCTAATTCAGCAAGAGTTCCCTGATAGAGCATTTTTCCCTGATTAATAATGCCAACATAGTCAGCCATCTGTTCGACTTCACTAAGAAGGTGACTGGAAATAATCACAGTAATACCCCTTTCTTTTGGCAGTGAACTAATCAGCTCTCGGATTTCATGTATTCCTGCAGGATCAAGGCCGTTGGTAGGCTCATCTAATATTAAGAGCTTAGGACCTCCAAGCAGTGCCATAGCAATTCCCAGCCGCTGTTTCATACCAAGTGAATAGTTTTTTAACTTTTTATCACGTTGCTCAAAGAGTCTGACTGTCTTAAGAGAGCGTTCGATTTCATCCTCTTTGACTCCTTTTAGTTTCTGTATGATTTGCATATTCTCAAGACCTGTAAGATGCCCGTATCCACCAGGGTTCTCTATAAGACTTCCGGTTTGGCCAAGGATGGAAAGCTTGTTTGAAGAGTTTAACTTTTGATTAAAGACCTTGATTTCGCCTGAGTCAGGATGAATGAGCCCTAGTATCATTTTAAGGGTGGTACTTTTTCCTGCACCATTAGGACCAAGAAAACCATACACAGAGCCAACGGGTACTTGCATGGATAGCTCCTTTACACGGTATGTGTTTCCGCTTTTTTTGCTTAGATTGATTGTTTCAAGAATATAATTCATAACCTTACCTCCAAAAAATTTAAGATGTATTATGTTTACGAGTGATAGGATACATTAAGAAGATTATGTAAACATTGCGCTAACATTAAGCTTACATTAAGAAATGCAGGATTCGTTGAGTATTGATATAAAATGCTGTATAGTTAATGTAGTATATATAAGAGGTGAAAATATGGATAAGACAACTTGTAAAATATTGTTAGTAGATGATGAAAAAAAGCTTGCAGACCTGGTAGTAAGTATATTAAAAAGAGAGGGTTATTCTTCCATAGATGTGGCAGAGGACTGTAGGGGGGCAGAGGATAATATCATTAGGAACAGTTATCACTTAATTCTGTTAGATGTGATGCTTCCGGATGGGAATGGCTTTGAACTCTATGAGAAACTACATCAGTTAGGCTATTTATCAGAAATACCTGTTATATTTTTATCTGCAAGAGATGAAGATACAGCAAGGCTAAGAGGACTGGGACTTGGCGCAGATGACTATATCACAAAGCCTTTTCTTACGAAAGAATTACTTCTTAGGATTGCTGCTGTTCTTAGAAGAACATATAAACTAGAAGAAGGCACAGGCTTACTTAGGTGCGGGGATGCATTAGTGGACCTTGACGCGGGAGTTGTAAAGCGTGAGGGCAAAGAGGTATCACTTACATCTAAAGAACTTGCCTTACTTCAGGTACTTTACCGCAACAGAGGAAAGATTGTAACTATGGATACGCTATGCAATGCGGTATGGCCTGAAGGCAACTATGGACTGGAAAGTTCATTGATTGTTCATATGCGCCATCTAAGGGAAAAGATAGAAAAAGATCCGTCAAAGCCTGAATTTCTTACGACAGTACGTGGACTTGGATATAAATTGGAGAAAAACAGATGAGACAAAGAAAAAAGGAAAAATTTCAGTTTTTCGCAGGTATAATACTAATGGCATTTGTGCTTCTTATTTTGGATACTTTAATATATGCAATTATAGTTTTAAATATACCGGATGCTCACTGGAATGAAAGCAATCTTATAGAACATATTAGTGTGGAAGGTGGGAATTACAGGTTAGATGATAAAGAAAAAGAAAGAATCATAAAGAATAACCAATTTGCCATGCTATTAAATGAGGACGGTGAGATTATTTGGAGTGAATCACTACCTAAAGAATTGCAAAAGAAATATAGTATTCAGGATGTGGTAAAATTTGTAAGATACTACCTTGATGAATATCCGGTTCATACTTATATAGTAAAGCAGGGGATTCTGGTGATTGGAGATAAAGAAAAACAGGTATGGAAGTATACGTTGGAATATAATAAAAATGATATTAGAAATGTTATTCTTATGACACCTGTTATACTGCTTATTAATGCACTGGTTCTAATCATTGTTCCCGTATTGCAGCAGAAAAAATACCAAAAGCGCAGGGAAGGGGAACGGACAGAGTGGATTGCAGGTGTATCTCACGATATAAGAACACCTCTTGCTATAATTCTAGGGAATACTGATATGATTCTTGATCCGGAAGTAGGAACAGATATCTCCAAGAACGTTCAACAGATTAAGGTACAGGGACTCCGCATCCGCAGATTGGTTGAAAATATGAACCTTTCCAGTAAACTTGATTTTAGCTTTGGTAAGTTTGAAATGAATAAAGCTATAATAAGCAAATTACTTAGAAAAACACTTACTGAATTTATAAATCAGATTGAGGATGAACATTTTCAATTTGACATAGAAATAGATGAAAGCCTTGACAATCTTGAACTTTCGGTAAATGAAGATTTGGTGGAAAGAGTTTTGGTTAATCTTGTCCACAATTCGATTGCGCACAACGAAGATGGCTGCAATATCATAGTCAGGCTGTATAAGGATAAGAGAGGTCACATTTTACTGGAAGTAGGAGATGATGGAAAGGGAGTGTCAGAAGAGGTTCTAAACAAGTTAAATGATAGAAATTATGCGAATGAACCTAGTAGCGGAAGCCATGGCTTAGGGCTTAAAATAGTCAAAAAAATCGCAGTCTTACACAGATGGAAAGTACATTTTGAGAAAAGAGAAGGAGAGGGATTTATCTGCGTTATAAGACTTGCATAGCACAATCTTTTTGGTAATAATTAGTTTCATAATTCCTAAGTATAAGTAATATTCCAAACTGTTATGTTTAATAAATGGTACACCCTTGCATTTAAGGCGGTCATATTGTATTATTATGGGAAACATTTGTAAGCAGGAGGAAGAAAGTATATGGAAGCTAATATTACCCTTATAAAAGGTGATGGAATTGGTCCTGAAATAGTGAATGAAGCCGTCAAAGTGCTTGATGGAATAGCTTCCCTATATGGTCATAAGTTTAACTATAATGAGATTCTTATGGGTGGCTGCTCGATAGATGAGTATGGCATCCCTCTTACAGATGAAGCGGTAAAAACAGCAAAGTCTGCTGATGCAGTTTTGCTTGGTGCAGTTGGAGGCAATACCGATACTTCACCTTGGTACAAGCTGCCGCCTGAAAAGCGCCCTGAAGCAGGGCTGCTTAAGATAAGAAAAGAACTTGGGCTCTATGCCAATATAAGACCTGCGATTTTATTTGATGAACTAAGGCATTCCTGTCCATTAAAGGAGTCTACAGGAGAAAAAGGCTTTGACTTCGTCATCTTCAGAGAACTGACCGGAGGACTCTATTTTGGAGAAAGAAGCACTACAGTAGTAGAAGGAAAAAGGAAGGCAGTAGATACCTTGGTATATACCGAGGATGAGATAGAAAGAGTAGCAAGGAGAGCCTTTGAGGCTGCACAAGGTAGAAAAAAAGAGGTTTGCAGTGTAGATAAGGCAAATGTGCTTGATTCTTCAAGGCTTTGGAGACAGGTCGTAGCGGAGGTTGCAAAGGACTTCCCGGAAGTAAAGCTTACCAATATGCTGGTTGATAACTGTGCTATGCAGCTAATAGCCAATCCTGCACAGTTTGATGTTATTCTTACTGAAAATATGTTTGGAGATATACTCTCAGACGAAGCAAGTATGGTAACAGGTTCCTTAGGAATGCTCCCTTCTGCAAGCCTTGGAGAAGGAAGATTTGGTCTCTATGAGCCAAGCCATGGTTCAGCTCCTGACATAGCAGGTAAAGACAAGGCAAACCCTATCGCAACCATAATGTCATCAGCCATGCTCCTTAGATACTCATTTGGACTAAGTAAAGAGGCAGAAAGCATAGAAGAGGCTGTGAAATCAGTGCTTAAAGAGGGTTATAGGACAGGAGACATTTTCAGTGAGGGTAATACCTTAATCGGTTGTAAGGAAATGGGAGACAGGATAGCACAAGAGATATCAAAGTAAGGCGCTACTTTATATATATATTGAAGATTTAGACTATACGACGAAAATTAAGACTTAATGAATATGAGCCATAAGGCGAGAATTACGACTGTTTTTGAAAAAGTTATTATAACATTGATTAGATACATAGAATAGTTAGATGAAAGGAAGATATAATGAAAAGTGATAACGCTAGAGCCGGTATGAAGCAGGCACCGGCAAGAAGTTTGTTTAATGCACTCGGCTTTACTGCTGAGGAAATGAAAAAGCCAATGGTAGGTATAGTAAGCTCATACAATGAGATAGTACCGGGGCATATGAATATTGATAAAATAGTGGACGCAGTAAGGCTTGGAGTAGCAGAAGCAGGCGGTATGCCTGTGGTCTTCCCTGCTATTGCAGTCTGTGATGGTATAGCCATGGGACACGTGGGAATGAGATATTCCCTCGTTACAAGGGATTTGATAGCTGATTCTACAGAATGTATGGCACTTGCACACCAGTTTGATGCATTGGTTATGATACCTAACTGTGATAAAAATGTACCCGGCCTCCTTATGGCGGCTGCAAGGGTGAATGTACCTACAGTCTTTGTATCAGGCGGCCCTATGCTTGCAGGCAAGGTAAAGGGCTGTAAGACAAGCCTTTCCTCTATGTTTGAGGCAGTAGGAGCCTATGCAGCGGGGAACTTAAGCGAAGAAGATGTACTGGAATATGAAAATAAAGCCTGTCCAACCTGTGGCTCCTGCTCAGGTATGTATACAGCAAATTCAATGAACTGCCTTACAGAGGCACTTGGAATGGGACTTCGTGGCAACGGCACCATCCCTGCTGTATATTCAGAGAGAATTAAGCTTGCAAAACACGCAGGAATGGCAGTCATGGAAATGTTTAGAAGAGACATAAAACCTCGTGACATCATGACTCGTGAAGCTATAATCAATGCACTTACAGTGGATATGGCACTTGGCTGTTCTACCAATTCCATGCTCCATCTCCCTGCTATTGCGCACGAGATAGGATTTGACTTTGACATAGCATTTGCAAACCCAATTAGTGAGAAAACTCCTAACCTCTGCCACCTTGCACCTGCCGGCAACACCTATATGGAAGACCTAAATGAGGCAGGAGGCGTATATGCGGTAATGAAGGAGCTTGCAGACATTGGCCTCATCAATACCGAATGTATGACAGTTACAGGCAAGACCATAGGCGAGAATATTAAAAATGCTTACAATAGGGATGAAGAGGTTATCAGGCCTGTGAGCAATCCATTTAGCAAGACAGGAGGCCTTGCCGTACTTAAAGGCAATATCGCACCTGACGGAAGCGTTGTAAAGCGCTCAGCGGTTGTAGAAGAAATGATGGTACACGAAGGCCCTGCAAGGGTATTTGAGTCAGAGGAAGATGCCGTAGCTGCAATCAAGGGTGGCAAGATAGTGCCTGGAGATGTAGTGGTTATCAGGTATGAAGGGCCAAAGGGAGGCCCTGGTATGAGGGAGATGCTAAACCCTACCTCTGCAATAGCAGGTATGGGACTTGGCTCATCTGTAGCCCTTATAACTGATGGAAGATTCTCAGGTGCATCAAGAGGAGCATCCATAGGTCATGTTTCTCCTGAGGCAGCAGTAGGAGGACCTATTGCACTCATTGAAGAGGGAGATATTATTTCAATTAACATCCCTGAAATGACACTTAATGTAAAGCTTTCAGATGAAGAGCTTGAAAATAGAAGAAAGAACTGGAAACCAAAGGAAATGGCTGAGGTTACAGGCTATCTAAAGAGATATCAGGCTATGGTTACATCAGGCAACAGAGGAGCCATACTTGAAGTGCCTAAGATGCAGTAATATATTTATTTGATTGAAAGGAAAAGGAGAATTTATGGCAGAACTTAATGGATCGCAGATACTTGTTGAATGTTTGAAGGAGCAGGGAGTAGATACTATTTTTGGATATCCTGGCGGAGCAGTATTAAATCTCTATGATGAGCTTTACCGCCATCAGGATGAAATAAAGCATATCCTTACTTCTCACGAGCAGGGAGCTGCACATGCAGCTGACGGATATGCAAGGGCAACAGGTAAGGTCGGAGTCTGCCTTGCGACAAGCGGTCCGGGTGCAACCAATCTTGTAACCGGTATTGCCAATGCATATATGGATTCTGTTCCTATGGTAGCAATTACAGGAAATGTAGGCACCAATCTTCTTGGAAAGGATTCTTTTCAGGAGGTAGACATAGCAGGCGTGACCATGCCTATTACAAAGCATAACTTCATTGTAAAGGATGTAAAGAAGCTTGTAAAGACTATAAGAAGAGCATTTAAGATAGCTGCAAGCGGAAGACCCGGCCCTGTGCTTGTGGATATAACCAAGGATGTAACAGCCAATAAATGCGAATACAAAAAAGAGGATGTTAAGAAGGCGGATAAGGCCAAGAAAGAAAAAAGCTTTACTGAAAAAGAGCTTGATAAGGCAGCAGAAATGATAGCTAAGGCAAAACGCCCTGTCATTTTCCTTGGTGGCGGTGCCATCATCTCAGAAGCACACAAAGAAATAAAAGCCTTAGTTGACCTTATGGATGCCCCTGTTTGTGATTCTCTTATGGGAAAGGGAGCATTTGACGGCACTGACAAGCGCTATATGGGAATGATTGGTATGCACGGCACTAAGACTGCCAACTTCTCAGTTACTGAATGTGACCTCCTTGTGGTGCTTGGTGCAAGATTCTCAGACCGAGTTACAGGCAATACCAAGAGCTTTGCAAAGAGAGCCAAGATACTTCATATAGACATCGATCCTGCTGAAATAAATAAGAACATTAAGGTTGACCTTAGCATCGAGGGAGATGTAAAGGATGTACTTAAGGAGCTTAACAAGAAGCTTACTAAGCAGTCCCATGATGAATGGATGGAGCATATTGCAGAGATGCAGGCAAAGTATCCACTCAGATATCACGAAAATGAACTTACAGGCCCATATTTTATAGAGGAGCTTTACAGACTTACAAAGGGTGACGCCATCATTTCTACAGAAGTAGGACAGCATCAGATGTGGGCTGCACAGTTCTACAAGTATAGTAAGCCTAGAACCCTGCTCACATCAGGTGGTCTTGGAACTATGGGCTACGGGCTTGGAGCGTCCATCGGAGCGCAGATAGGCCTCCCAAACAAGCAGGTTATCAACCTTGCGGGAGATGGATGCTTCCGTATGAATATGAATGAGCTTGCAACTGCCGCACATTACAATGTGCCTATTATCGAAGTAGTATTTAACAACAATGTACTCGGTATGGTAAGACAGTGGCAGACTCTCTTCTACGGCAAGAGATACTCTCAGACTCTGCTTTCTCAGGATATTGACTATGTAAAGCTTGCTGAGTCAATGAATATAAAGGCTTTTAGGGTAACTAAGAAAGATGAAGTTGACGAGGTTATTAAGAAGGCTCTTAAGGCTAAAGGTCCGGTATTCATAGAAGTTGTAATCGATAAGAATGAAAGCGTATGGCCTATGGTGCCAGCCGGCGCAACTCTAGAGGAGACTTTCTCTGAGGAGGATGTAAAGGAAAAAGAGGCTAAGGCTAAGAAGTAAAGATAGAAATTAAAGAAACAGACTTGCATAAAGTAAGGGCTGTTTCTTTTACTATAAAGTATAGCAATAAGAATTGTGAATACTTTAACGAACAGAGGAGGGAACATATGGAAAGAGTTTATAATTTTTCAGCAGGACCTGCAGTGCTTCCCGAGGAAGTACTTAAAGAGTGCCAGGAAGAAATGATGAATTATGGGGGCAAAGGTATGTCAGTTATGGAGATGAGCCACCGCTCCAAAGCCTTTGAAAGCATTATAAATACTGCAGAAGCTGACCTTAGAGAGCTTATGAACATTCCTGATAATTATAAGGTGCTTTTCTTACAGGGCGGAGCCTCACTTCAGTTTGCCATGATTCCTATGAACCTTATGAAAAATAAGGTGGCTGACTACATTATCACAGGTCAGTGGGCAAAGAAGGCCTTTGAAGAAGCAAAGATATACGGTGATGCTGTAGCAGTGGCATCCTCTGCCGATGAAACCTTTTCATATATTCCTGACTGTAGCGACCTGCCTATAAGGGACAATGCAGACTATGTATACATATGCGAAAATAATACAATATACGGAACCAAGTTTAAGACTCTGCCTAATACAAAGGGCAAGACTCTTGTAGCTGATGTATCCTCCTGCTTTTTAAGCGAGCCTGTGGATGTAAGCAAATACGGTATCATTTACGGAGGAGTCCAGAAGAACATTGGACCTGCAGGAACTGTAATTGTGATTATAAGAGAAGATTTGATTACGGAAGATGTACTTCCCGGTACACCTACAATGATGAAGTACAAGATACATGCAGATAATAAGTCACTTTACAATACCCCACCTGCCTACGGTATCTATGTATGCGGCAAGGTATTTAAATGGCTTAAGGCGCAGGGCGGGCTTGGCGTGATGAAGGAGAAAAATGAGAAAAAAGCTGGTATTCTTTACGATTTTCTTGATAATAGCAAATTTTTTAAGGGCACAGTCAGAAAAGAAGACCGTTCTTTAATGAATGTACCTTTTGTAACAGGGAATGAAGAGTTGGATGCAAAATTTATAAAAGCGGCACAGGCAGCAGGCTTTGTAAACCTTAAAGGACATAGAAGTGTTGGTGGAATGAGAGCAAGTATCTACAATGCCATGCCGATAGAGGGAGTAGAGAAACTTGTTGAATTTATGAAGAAATTTGAGGCTGAAAACCTATAGTCTAAATGATAACGGCTGAAACATTTGTAATATTTAGGACTTAAAAAATATTAAACAGGTACAACTGAAATATATCTGTGGAAATATTAAAATTACAGGACAAAATATGAGCATCTGGGAGCTTGTTAGGGGGGGATACTATGTATAGAATAAAAACATTAAATAATATATCAGACATAGGACTTAAAGAGCTTGATGAAAATTATAGCTTTGTAGAAGAGTTGAGTGAGGCAGATGCTGTTCTTGTAAGAAGTGCAGATATGAAGTCTCTTGAACTTGGTGACAATCTTCTTGCCATAGCCAGAGCAGGTGTCGGAGTTAACAATATCCCTCTGGATAAATGTGCTGAGCAGGGAATAGTTGTATTCAATACTCCGGGAGCCAATGCTAATGCGGTTAAGGAGCTTGTTATAGCAGGACTCTTCCTTGCTGCAAGGGATGTGGTAGGTGGAATCAACTGGGTGCAGGATAACAAGGATGCAGAGGGGCTTTCTAAGCTTGTAGAAAAGGAAAAAGGAAACTTTGCAGGCAATGAGATAGAGGGGAAGAAACTTGGTGTAATAGGCCTTGGAGCCATAGGTGTGCTTGTTGCCAATGCATCAAAGAGACTTGGAATGGAGGTTTACGGCTGCGACCCTTATATCTCTGTAGAACATGCCTGGAGTCTTTCAAGGGATGTAATCCATGTAAAGACTGTAGAAGAGATATATAGAACCTGTGACTATATTACAGTACATGTACCTCTTATGGATGCAACTAAGCACATGATAAATGTTTACAGCCTTGGTCTTATGAAAGACGGAGTAGTTATCTTAAACTTCTCAAGAGATGCCCTGGTAAATGATGAGGATATTGAAAAAGCGCTTGCCAGTGGTAAGGTTAAGAAGTATGTAACTGACTTTCCAAATGAAAAAACAGCTAATATGAAAGGTGTTATAGCTATTCCACACCTTGGAGCCTCTACGGAGGAATCAGAGGATAACTGCGCAGTTATGGCAGTTAAGGAAGTTGTAGATTACCTTGAAAAGGGAAGTATAAAAAACTCTGTCAACTACCCAAACTGTGAGGTAGCAAAGCATACAAGTGTTTCACGAATTACCATATTACATAAGAATATCCCGAGCATGATAACTAAATTTACAACTGTGCTTTCTTCTTACAATGTAAATATTGAGGAGCTTGTAAACAAGAGTAAGGGAGACTATGCCTACTCTGTATTTGACATAGATACCATAGTTACAGATGAAATGAGAAAGGCACTTAGTGAGATAGAGGGAGTGCTTAAGGTAAGAAGTATCTAAGAGTGTAAAATGGCTGAAAATATAAATATCATAATCTATAAAAGGACATTTGCTTGATAAATTATATATATTTATCAGGTAAAAGTCCTTAATTTTTGGATGAATACTTTAACATTATATGACATATATATCTATATTCTGCAAAAAGTACATCAATATCTCTTTAAATTAAATAATTTTAGATATATAATATAAATAGAGAAGAAATGTAAAGGAGAAGCATTTGTGGTGGTAATGCTTGTATCATAGACATACTTTCATTTTTAGATGAACAATGATAAATATAATTGTCTGTAATAAACTTATGGAGGTATTGGTATCATGAAATTGTTGAAAAATCCATGTTTTATTATGTTTAAGTTGGGGTTTGTAGTTTCACTAATACTTATTGTAGCAGAAAAAATGCGTTTTATATCATTAGAATATGAGATAGCATTGCTTACTAATATCATATTTGCAGTATGCTTTGGATTCTTACTATATTTGGTAGCATATAATATTAAAAGAAATAATTTAATAAAAAATGGTTTAGTCTTTGATGCTATAGTGCTGGGAATAAATGATACATATTTGGGCTTTAGGATTGGAGGATTTAGATATTTTAGGTTGAATTATAGCTACATAAATCAAAATAATGAAACTGTATACAATATAAGTAATTTAATATATATCAATATATATGATTTTTCGTATATAAGAAAGCTAAATAATTATGAACTTAATAGGTTATTTAGAATAAAAATTTATGTTGCAAAAGATGACTCAAATAAATACTTGGCAGAAGTTTATAGAAAGTAGGTGGTATTTATGAAAAACAGAATTATAGGGATAATGATATGTCTAATGGCTGTAGCGGGAATCCTTCTATTTCCACTTAAGAGAGAAGTAACCTTAAAAAAACCAATAAAGCATTTTATTAAAGGTGTGCTTAGTGAACAAAGTGAAATAATAATAGATGGTGAAATTAAATATAACCTGTTAAGCTCAAAGATGAAGTTTATTGGTGATATTAATATTGAAGAATTCCATAGTCAATTAAGGAATGTAAAGGTTGAAATAATTTTAGATAAAAAGGATACCGTTGAGGTTCCTATTATTCGTGCGGGTATTCAAGACACCTCAAAAGGAGCAGAAGCTGTAAATGAGTCTATAGGTATCATGCGTATTAAAGGTGATTTTGACAGTTTGATACTTTACCCTATAGACAAAAATAGCGGGTCAATTAATATCAATAAGGATGACTATTGGACTTGTGATGATTAAGGAGATGTATAACCGTTTGTCAAATAAAAGCTGTGTTTAATCAAGTATTATTCCGCAGTGTTCCTTACAATTAGAGTGGAGAATGAAAATGTAAAGGAGAAACGGATATGAAAAGGAAAAAAATTATTAGATTTATTCCAATTGTTATAGAATGTTTAGGGATTGTATTTTTGTTTTATATCTATTTTATTAATACATCCTCGTATTCTAATCATGTAATTGCACTTTTCTTATGTTGTGTGATTGCGCCAATTATTCAATGTATAATAGATTTTAGTGATAAAAGAAATTTGAAATTGATAGTTGGAAATGTATCGCTGATTGTCATTGCACTGTTTGCGCTGTTTCTAGGAGAGTATGTAGCTACAAATATTTTTCATTTACAATTTGTCAGCTACCTACATTATCCTGGAATGATGATTAACACAGTGCTATCAATAATTGGTGCGATATATGTAACAATAGTATTTTCTTTATCCAAGCATCAAACCAGTAATTAGTAATTAAGAAAGAATAAATATTGTACCAGTATATCTATAGAGGAGATAGCATAAAATACTCATCCACAACATTATGATGTAACTACATAATTGCCTATTTTTTAGATAAAGCCGCAAAAGGACAGGTAAATATGGGAAAGTCGGAAAAGGTAATATTACGCTGCAATAAAGTTTCGAAAATATACAAAAGTGGTATGCAGCAGACAAAAGCACTGTCAGGGGTGAGTCTCAGTTTCAATGAAGCTTCGATTAATTTGATTTATGGGAAGAGTGGCAGTGGAAAATCTACGTTATTAAATGTACTGGCAGGTATAGATAGTGCTTCTGATGGAGATATTTTATTTCAAGGAAAAAACTATGCTGTTATGACAGAAAGAGAGTTGGCAAAACTTAGAGGGGATAACTATGGATTTATATTTCAGGCATATCATCTTATACCACATATTACCGCAAAAGAGAATATTATGTGCCCGTCTTATGTTAATGGGAAGCCCATTGATACCAAGTACTTTAGCTTCTTGGTTCAGGAATTAGGTATAGCTGACTTGGTGTTAAAATGTCCTTATGAATTATCAGGAGGAGAGCAGCAAAGAGTAGCGATAGCAAGAGCAATGCTGTTAAAGCCGTCAATAGTGTTTGCTGATGAACCGACAGGGAATTTGGATAGTGAAAATACAAAACTCATAACCAACTTATTCGATAACCTGAATAAAAAGTATGGGACCACATTTATCATCGTTACACATGAAGAAAATCTCATGCAAAATCCTGATCAGATTATAAGGATAAAGGATGGTGAAGTTGCCGATGAATAGTAAAAGAACAAGGTATATTAAGTTAATTCATATACTATTTCAGAATAATAAAGCACTATTTATAATATCTTTATTGACATCAGCAATTGGATTTTGCTTTATTTTTACAGTAACATCCACAACCAATATGCTCATACAAAACAACAGGGATAATCTTATTAATACATATGGCAAATTTCTCGCTGTTATATCTGGTGTTGATGAGAA
This sequence comes from Catonella sp., assembly GCF_057250765.1. Classification (NCBI taxonomy): domain Bacteria; kingdom Bacillati; phylum Bacillota; class Clostridia; order Lachnospirales; family Lachnospiraceae; genus Catonella; species Catonella sp. The sequence goes on along the minus strand of NZ_DBHIEC010000009.1, from coordinate 84,308 downwards.
AACTGAAGCGAATATAAAAAATGAGTTAAATGATTTTGTATACAAAAGATTCGAAGTCGGAGGTAATGTAGTATATTCAGGCAAAAAATTAACTTTTGGCTCGATGGAAAAGAGTATTGGGGATGTCTTGGCTTTCAGCCTTATTAAAGGAGAATGGCCGAAGAAAGAAAACGAGATTGTAGTTGAAGAATACCTGACAGAATTATTTAAGATTAAAAACAACAACCTGCCATCGAAGATAAGCTTTGAGAAAAATGGGATAAAGACTGATTTTGTAATTACCGGCATAATTTCTAATTATTCAAGTAGACTGTCTGCGTCAACTTTTATAGAAAAGGATATAAATGTATATCCCACAGTAATATTTGCAGATGGTATGCTAAAAGATACAAAGCAGTCGTTGATTGTTTTGCAAAAGAAACTTAGATTCAATTCTATTGAAAGAGATATAAACACGATATTGAATTGGGGAAGTAATTATGACATCAAACTTAGCCATGATATGAGTATTAATTCAAAACTAGCCTCAAAAGGTTATGGTGAAGACTTGCTGTTTACCAGATTATTATATCTTGTACTTACCAATTTTCTGCTGTTGCTCGGGGAAGTTATCATAATAAGAACGCTGCTTATATGGAACAGCAAGACAATGGCTTTGTTTAAAGCACTTGGGCTTCATTCCAGGCAGGAAAGAATACTGTGGTTATACCTGATTGGATTGCTTGCAGTAATAGGATTAAGCGTGGGATTTACTTCATCAGCTATATTGGGAGTTTTATATATAAAAAGGAATTTTGGAGGATATCAGTATTACATCAGAGAATTGCTTCATACTTTTTTATTGGAAAGCAGCTTTATTAGCGTAATAATTGTACTGTTTTGTGTTGATTCAGCCAGAAAGAAAGCAGGTTCACTCATAAATGAAATGCTGATAGATCTGCGATTTACAGTCAGAAAGTATAGATTTAGAAAAATGGATATATGCGTTGTTATAATGCAAATGATTTGTATGTTTTTTATCATAGCCTCATTTAGTTTTTCAAATAGATTTGAGATGGAAAAGGGTGACATAAATTACGATTTATATAGCAAGTCAACAACCACAAGCAGCATGCTTAGAGGGTATAGCATAACTGAGAACAACGAAAGCTATTTTGACTTTGATGTAGTAAATGACCTACATAAATACGGTGATATGATTAAGCTCCAAATGGAAGCTGAAACCAATCAAAGCTCTATATTGGTAGACAAGGACGATAAGACTTCCAGCTTTAATGAATATTTAGAGTATAGAAGCAGTGAATGGAAAGATAATGAGAATGAGGAAAAGTGGTATGAGATATCAAAAGAGGCTGAGAGGTATAATGTTTTACCTGATAGGACTGTTAAGATTATTATACTAACTGAAAAAGAATTCGTATTATTGTTAGATAAACTGGGAATAGGTGAGAATGATGTTGGCTCAGACAAGGATAAGAATTGCTTAGCGTTTCTACCTGAGCTCAGTTATAGCGTTTCAGGTAAGAACGAAATTATACAAGTGGGAGGAATTAGAAAGAGCGAAAAAGGATTGCGGTTTTATAAAGAAAAATTTAAAGCAATGCTGTGGAATGCTGAAAATGAAGAAGATAACGTAATACAGCTTGTAATGAAGGAGAATACAGCGAAAAAAAGTAAACTGATTTTAGGATATGACAAAATCAGTATCAACTTGAGAGCAGATGCACCATTATCAGTTAAACGTGATGTGGATACAAGAGTTTCATTAATTATGTCATCAATACAGGGAGGTATGCTTGAATCATCAGTTCTAAGGAATAAAGAGAATAAATTGATGGGAGATTATACTGCTATGCTGTCAGGTTCTATGGTATACTTTTCTTTGATAGTAGTATGCCTGTATATAGTTTTAAGCAGCTTTATCGATTGGGAAAAACATAAACATGAGTACGGCATATTGCGAAGCTTTGGAATGAGCTATATCAGTTTATGGAGAAAGATATTTTTTAGATATTTCAGTAGCATATTTATAGCCTGCATAGTTTTAGCGCCGTTGGTAAGAGGAGCTTTTGGGGTGGAGATACTGAGCAATGCTCAAATTTTGTTTTCAATTATGATAAACATAATTATTACATTTTTGTGTGGAAGCGTTGTATACTGGCGCTATAAGAGCAAATCCATAGTAAATATGCTATAATTAAAGACACATCAATAGGAGTGGCAGTATATCAACCTATGCACATCAATTACATAATCTCACACCTTATAGGAGATAAACTTTTTTATCCACTTTAAGGTGTGATTTTTTTATAGACTTATGACTGTAAAAGATAAATCGCTGTTTTATCTTACATACATCAAATAAAACACTGTAATAATACTAAGAAAAGGGGAGAGAATTATGTGGTTTTGTAGGCAATGGGGCATTTTTTCTCTTGACATCTCGTTCGAATACATAGATAATTATATAGTTGTGAGACATCAGCAAAGAAAAGATAGAGGTTATTTTTATGGGTAATTTATTTAATATGAACAATTTTTTCTTCCGCTTTATGGGGAAGCTTTTTGATACAGTGGCACTTAGCATAGTCTATGTTTTGGTCTGTATTCCTATTGTGACCATAGGACCTGCTACCTCGGCACTCTATTATTCAACAGTTAAATCAATAAGGCGAGACAGGAGCTATCCTATCAAAGAGTTTTTCAAAGCATTTAAGAGGGATTTTAAGCAAAGCTTCATAGTAGGGCTTATTCTTGTTGTAGTAGGACTAATTCTGTATGTGGACGTTAAATTTGCTATTAATTACATAAAAAACAGCCTTACCTATATGCGCTACCTATACATTGTTATCGGTATAGTTATGTCATTTATAGCAATATATATTTTCCCACTTATTTCAAGGTTTTCACTAAAGCTCACAGGGCTGTTTAGACTGTCATTTTATCTGGCGATAAGACATCTGCTTACAACGGTTGTTTCTATCATTTTGTTGTTTGGAAGCTTTGTTTTGGTATATATTTCAGCCGGACTTGCGATGCTGTTTGTACCTGTGACTGCCAATTTGCTAATTTCGATAATGATGGAGAAGGTACTCCAAAAATGTATGGGCATGGTACAGACAGACGGTGAAAATGAGAATAAGGACGAGTGGTATCTGGAGTAATTGTTAAATATTATCGGGAAAGAGGAAGAGTATGTCCGAGGAAAAATTTGCGCTGCCAAGGGATTTTGCGAAAAATGTATTTAATGACGAGGTAATGAAAGACAGGCTCCCAAGCGATGTATACAAAGAGCTTAGAAAGACCATAGATAACGGCGAAGACCTTAACGAGAAGATAGCAAGAGCTGTAGCACATGCTATGAAGGCTTGGGCTATGGAGAGAGGGGCTACCCATTTCTCACATTGGTTCCAGCCTATGACTGGGATTACCGCTGAGAAGCATGACTCCTTTCTAAAGCCTGAGGGCAAGGGCGGGATAATAATGCGCTTCTCAGGTAAGGAGCTTATTAAGGGAGAGTCAGATGCCTCTTCATTTCCATCAGGAGGCCTTAGGGCAACCTTTGAGGCTAGAGGTTATACTGCCTGGGACTGTACTTCTCCGGCTTTCCTAAAAGAAGATACAGCAGGTGTAACCCTCTGCATACCTACCGCATTTTGCTCATACACAGGTGAGGCACTTGACGAGAAGACTCCACTGCTTCGCTCGATGGAGGCTATAAGCAAGCAGGCTACAAGGATTGCAAGACTTTTTGGAGATGAGGATGTTACAAGTGTGAGCTGTTCGGTTGGCCCTGAGCAGGAATATTTCCTTATCGACAGAGAAGACTTCCTAAAAAGAGAGGACCTCCTCTTTACAGGCCGTACTCTATTTGGAGCTATGCCTCCTAAGACTCAGGAGCTTGATGATCACTACTATGGCAACATTCCTGAGCGTATAGAACTTTTTATGAAGGAGCTTAATGAGGAGTGTTGGAAGCTTGGTATCTACGCTAAAACCCAGCACAATGAGGTAGCTCCTGCTCAACATGAGATGGCGCCTGTATTTACTACTGCAAATATTGCCACTGACCACAACCAGCTTGTTATGGAAACTATGAAGAAGGTGGCAAAGCGCCACGGACTTGAGTGCCTCCTTCACGAGAAGCCATTTGCCGGTGTAAATGGCTCAGGAAAGCATAACAACTGGTCTATAGTGACTGATACAGGCAAAAATATGTTGGATCCTGGCAAGACTCCACACGAAAATGTACAGTTCATGCTCGTACTTGCCGCTATAATAAAGGCTGTGGATGAAAATGCCGTACTTCTTAGGCTTTCGGCATCCAATCCCGGCAATGAGCATAGGCTTGGTGCAGATGAGGCACCTCCAGCCATTATATCCATTTTTCTTGGAGACCAGCTTGAAGACCTTGTTGAGCAGATTATTGAGACAGGTGAAGCTACTTCAAGCAAGCAGGGAAGGAAGCTTGATATTGGAGTACACAGCCTTCCTAACCTCTTCCTTGATGCAACAGATAGAAACAGAACCTCTCCTTTTGCATTTACTGGTAACAAGTTTGAGTTTAGAATGGTGGCTTCGTCAATGTCGATTGCAGGGGTAAATACCGTACTCAATACTATAGTTGCAAGTGTATTTAGAGACATGGCTGACAAGCTTGAAAAGGCAGAGGACTTTAATCAGGCTGTACACGACCTTATTATAGATACTCTCACTGAGCATAGGAGAATCATATTTAACGGAAACGGCTATTCTGAAGAGTGGGTGAAAGAGGCCGCAAGGCGTGGACTTCCTAATACAAAGTCAATGGTGGAGGCAATTCCGTCACTTATTGATGACCACACTATAGAAGTATTTGCAAGGGAAAAGGTGTTAAACTGCACTGAGCTTGAGTCCAGAGCTGAGATTCAGTACGAGAAATATACAAAGACCATCAACATAGAGGCAAAGACCATGATTGATATGGTAAGGAGGCTTTTCATCCCTGCTGTCATTAAGTACCAGACTGTACTTGCAAAGGCGATAAATGAGATGGGAAGTACAGGCTTGGAACTTGAGTGCTCTATGCAAAAAGATTTACTTAAGAAGATATCTTCACTTCTTACTGCTGCCAATAAGCAGGCAGATGAGATGGAAAATATGATAATAGATGCTAAGAAGCTTCCTGAGGGAAAGGCACAGGCTGAAGCATTTAATACTAAGGTAGCTCCGGCTATGACAGAGCTACGTGAGAGTATTGACAACCTTGAAGTTATTGTTGGCAGGGATTATTGGCCTGTACCAACATATAGTGATATATTGTTTGAAGTTTAAGTTGAATAAATGCATAAATATCCGCATTGAAAAGATATTTATGCATTTTATCGTCTAAGAGCAGCTGTCAAAAGATAATTAATATTATTACATACAGCTTGTATAGATTTTATATTTAGTACTTGTATTCTGATATGTAAGGGGTAAGTTATGAATATAATTGATATATTGGTTATTGGAGTAGGGCTTTCTATGGATGCCTTTGCGGTATCCATCTGTAAGGGCTTAGCTATGAAAAAGATGGATATAAAGAAGGCTCTTGTCTGTTCGCTCTACTTTGGAGTATTTCAGGCGTTGATGCCTCTTATCGGCTTTTTGCTTGGAAGCGGATTTAAGAACGTGGTTAGCTCCATCGACCATTGGATAGCCTTTGTGCTTCTTGGTATCATAGGCATAAATATGATAAAAGAGGCGAAATCCTGTGACGTTGTAAATGACTCAATGGATGTAAAGACCATGCTGACACTAGCGGTTGCAACCAGTATAGATGCCCTCGCTATAGGAGTAACCTTCGCCTTTCTTAAGGTAAGTATAATTCCAGCTGTATCCATCATCGGTCTTATTACCTTTGTCTGTTGCTTCATCGGAGTCAAGCTTGGAAGTGTATTTGGAGAAAAACTAAAATCCAAGGCAGAGATAATGGGTGGAGTCATGCTCATACTTATTGGCACTAAGATACTGATAGAGCATCTGTTCTTTCAGGGGTAATGAATATAAAAATAGAAGAAAAATCACTCCGACTAGGAATAGTCTGGAGTGATTTTTTTAAGAAATTCTGAAAATCACACAGTATAACTATTTAAAATAAATGAATATTTATGCAAACTTATGCTTTAAATATTCATTTATTTGTGATATAATCTGTTCATAACATAATTCAAATGAAGAATATTTATTCACAGAGAGGAGATACACTATGAAAAAATCAGTTAAACTTGTTGCAGCCTTAACCCTTACCTTAGCCACTATGCTTACTGCCTGTTCAGGAAGTTCTACTAAGACAGACAGTACAAAGAGTGCTTCAAAGACAGGCTCGGTTACTACATCGACAGCCAAGACAAGCAGTGACACAACTTCAGGAAGTGCTGGCGCAGGAAGTACCACATCGGCTAATACGTCAGGAACTGCGAAGCTTGACCTTTCAAATATTACAGGTGAAGGAGACAAGCTTGACAAGATTCTTGAGGCAGGAGTTATAACCTGCGCAACCAGCCCTGACTTTGCTCCCAATGAATTTATAGATATAAGCAGCGGTGAAACCAAGTATGTAGGCTGTGATATGGACCTTGCTCAGTATATAGCTGACAGCCTCGGAGTAAAGCTTGAGATTGTGCCTATGAAGTTTGATGCGATTAAGGCCGCAGTTACCACAGGTCAGGTAGACATGGCAATAGCAGGGCTTGCTTATACAGAAGATCGTGCGAAGAATATGCAGCTTTCAGACCTTTTTGGTAATACAGATGCGGATGAAGGCCAGGGAATTGTTATTCTTAAAGAAAATGCAGATAAGTTAAAGACTGCTGATGATTTTGCGGGAAAGACAGTACTTGCTCAGAATGGCTCAGTACAGTTTGACCTAACAACAACGCAGCTTCCTAAGGCTAAATGCACTCCTGTTGCAGATGTAAATAATGGAGCAATGGAGGTTATGACAGGTCAGGCTGATGGGCTTACACTTGACCTTGCAGTTGCAAAGGTAATAATTAACACTCATAAAGAGCTTGCTATCAGTGATTTTCAGTTTGAGTATGAATCAAAAGGAAATGTTATTGGCTGTACAAAGGGTGAGACCAAACTCGTAAATGCGATAAATCAGATTGTTAAAGAAGTAAATGATAAGGGGCTTTATAAGCAGTGGAAGGATAAGGCGGTGGAACTTGCTAAATCACTAGGAGTAGAGGTTAATAATTAATGGGAATTTTTAACAATATAGTTTTTTTGATACAAAAATATGGAATCTTGTTTTTAACAGGTACAGGATATACCCTGTTATTAAGCCTAATAACAGTATTTTTTGGCTCAATATTAGGATCTGTATTGGCTGTACTTAAAAATAACAGGTTCCTAATAGTAAGATCTATTTCAACAGCCTATATAGAGATAGTAAGAGGCACGCCTATACTGTTACAGCTGTATATATTTAAGTTCATGCTTCCTGAAGCTATACCGGGATTCAAGCCATCCACCTTTGTGTGCATACTTGTAGCACTTATATTGAACTCGGCTGCCTATGTATCAGAGGTAATCAGATCAGGCATAGAAGCTGTAGACAAAGGACAAACTGAGGCGGCAAGGTCGCTTGGACTTAGTAAAAGACAGACTATGTTTAAGATAGTATTGCCACAGGCTGTACGGTATATACTTCCTGCACTGGGTAACGAGTTCATTATGATGATTAAGGAAACCTCTCTTGCTTCTGTATTCTTTGTGGGAGACCTTATGACTCAGTTCCAGACCATATCAGGAGCAACCTTCCTTACAATGGAACCGCTTATTATAATTGGTATCATATATTTTGTACTTACATTCAGCCTCTCTAAAGGAGTTGCTGTACTTGAAAGGAGGATGAAGGCAGGTGAGCGCTAATCATAATGAATATTTAATAGATGTTGTTAATTTACATAAAAGCTTTGGCGATCTTAAGGTGCTTAAAGGAGTGACTGAGCATATCAAAAAGGGTGAGGTAGTATCTATAATCGGGCCATCAGGAGGCGGGAAGTCTACCTTTCTTCGCTGCCTTAATCTCCTTGAAGTGCCTGATAAGGGTGAGATATATTTTGAGGGAACCAATATAACCGATAAGTCTGTAAACATAGACATCCACCGTCAAAAGATGGGCATGGTTTTCCAGCATTTCAATGTCTTCCCACATCTTTCAGTTGGTGAAAATATCACTCTTGCTCCCACCTTACTTGGTAAGAAAAACCCTAGGGAAGCTAAAGATAAGGCAAGGGAGCTGCTTAATAGAGTAGGGCTTCTTGAAAAATATGACGAGAAGCCAAACAAACTCTCAGGCGGTCAGAAGCAGAGGCTTGCAATTGTAAGAGCCCTTGCAATGGAGCCTGATGTAATGCTCTTTGATGAGCCAACCTCAGCCCTTGACCCTGAGATGGTAGGAGAGGTGCTCTCTGTTATTAAAAGCCTTGTAAGCGAGGGTATGACAACTGTAATAGTAACCCACGAAATGGGCTTTGCAAGGGAGGTCTCCGACAGGGTTCTCTTTATGGACGGAGGCATCATAGCAGAAGAAGGAAGCCCTGAGGAGATATTTGGAAGCCCTAAGAATGAAAGAACTAAGGACTTTTTAAGTAAGGTGCTTATATAAATGACATAGTGATGAGAGGTTAGGCTACAGCTTGGCCTCTTTTTGCTTAGTTTGAATTAAGACGTGGGATATAGTATAATTAAGATGATTACTCGGTTCAAACCGAGTCGGAGGTAACCGAGTAAAGATAATTAAGGAGGATAATAGTTATGAGTAAAAAATTTCTATATGCAATAACTTTTCTTCAATTATTTGTGTCTGTTACAGGAATAGTACTAATAATAATGAATTTACTTGGAATCCGCAAGACTGATAATTTATTTATGTTTGTATTTTTGACAATTTTAGCGATTACTCAGTGTATAGACAATTTCGCTAAAATTAGAGATAAAAGTCATAACCAATGATGACTCGGAATGAACAAGGAAGTGTGAATAATTAAGAAGGGCGGTAATTTAATGGAATTTAGAAAATATTTTTCTTTTTATAGTGAGCCCATACCAGCAGAAGATGTAGAATTGTTGACAGAGAATATTTTAGATGATTTATATGCGTCATCATCTGAAGTAGATCAGTTAAACATTTTCTTTTACTTACAAAATGAATATTTTTTTCTGAAAAATACAGATAAAGTGAGTGAGATGGCTTATATATGCTACATAATCTCGTATTATTTATTTACAGCGTTGACGCCGCCACATTCGGAAGAACTTGCATTAGAATACATCAAAGAGGCTGTAAGTTTAGAACCAATTGAAAAATATAAAGAGTGGATGGAATTTGTGAAGAAGGGGAATTAAAAGGTGTATCATTTCAAAAGGAAGTCCGCTCCTAATAATATTCCCTTAGTGAGTCTTGAAAATATTATTAGGAGCAGTTATTATTTAAAACTATGTTTATCTAATAAAAGTATAATCTAAGCAGCATTTCTTATCTCCATACAAACCAAATAAAGAGATAGCCGGCAACAACAGCAGCGAGGGTGAAAGGAACACCTATTTTCATAAAGTCCTTAAATGAAACTTCATAGCCTTCCTTGCGAAGAAGTCCTATACCTGCAATATTGGCAGAAGCTCCGATAGGGGTTATATTACCACCAAGAGTAGCACCTATAAGGAGACCAAAGAAAAGCAGATATGGGGCAATGCCAAGCTCATTAGAAACACTTGCTATTACAGGAAGCATGGTAGCTACATAAGGGATATTGTCTACAAAGGCAGATACAAGAACCGAGCCCCACACTATGATTGTAAAGAGAACGAAGATATTTCCTCCTCCTACATGTACAATGATATCAGCGAGGTCTGTGATGATGCCCTGCTCCTGAATACCGCCTATTACAGTAAAAAGACCTGCAAGGAGAGCCATAGTTGCATAATCCACATTCTTTATATTCTCTATCATAGTCTCTTTGTCTTTGGTTGCGATGTATTCCCAAACCACACAGACAACTCCCCAGACCATACAGATGACACCATTTGTTATCTCAGGCTTGTTAGGGATGAAGGAAGCAGCTATAAGGAAAACTATGTGTCCGACCATTGCGATAGTAGGAATCATATCCTTAACCTCTGTATGCTCATCAGAAGATACAGGCATTGTGTCCTTACGGAAAATTAACATCATAATAGGTATGGTAAAGAGGGCTCCAAGTTCAACTGCAAAGAAGATGCCGGGCTTACCCTGCATGATGAAGAAATCCATAAAGTCCATCTTGGCAGCACCTGCTAGCATAATGGAAGTAGTATCGCCGACAAGAGTAGCCGCACCCTGAAGATTCGAGGATACTGCGATTGAGATTATCATAGCAACAGGAGATATCTTCAGCTTTTTACATATCGCAAGTGCCACAGGGGCAACCATGTATACAGTAGCCACATTATCTATAAAGGCTGAGATAATGCCGGCAAAGAGGGACATAAATATCGTAGTCCACATGACATTTGGTGAAAGATTAAGTATGTGGTCTGCTATGAGGTTTGGCATCTTGGACTGGATAAAATAATCCACTATGATTACCGTACCAAATATCATAAGCAGGATATTCCAGTCTATGGTGTGAAACAAGTCGCCTATAGGAAGTATTCCAAGCACCAGGAAAATAGCAGCAGTTCCGCAGGCAATATATGGTCTTCGCTTTGCGGGAAGGAATATCATAAGGGCATACATAAGGACAAAGAGTGCAATTGCGATTGTTTTTAACATGTAATCTCCTTTTATAGATGTGATATTTATGTATCATACACTATATGTGGCATTGGTTGCAAGATGTTTTGTTATGAAATCATAATTAAAGCTTAAAAGCCAAATTTTTGCAGGTAAGCTTTAAAAAAATATATTTTGCCCTTATTTACAAAAACTCCAATTGCTTGTTTACAAAGTCAGCAAATGATATTATAATTGGTTTGACTATTCTAAGATTCACTGATAAGTGAGATTATGTTTTCTAGTGTAAAAAGTGTTGCCTTATCCGGCATCAACGGTATTATTACTAGCGTAGAGGCAGATATAAGGAATGGACTTCCATCCTTTAATATGGTTGGTTTTCTGTCTACGCAGGTAAGAGAATCGGGAGAAAGGGTTAGGGCAGCTGTTCTTAATTCGGGCTTTTATTTGGAGCCTAAGAGAATTCTTGTAAATTTATCCCCTGCAGACATTAAAAAAGACGGGACTTCGTTTGACCTTGCGGTGGCAGTGGCCATACTTGCAGCCCAACTAAGCCTTGACAATGACTACCTCTTAGAGACGGCCTTTGTAGGTGAACTGAGCCTAAGTGGAGAAATAAAGTCTGTCACAGGCGTGCTCCCTATGGTGAGCGCCGCAAGAGAGGCTGGCATTAGGAGGGTTGTACTTCCTGTGGCAAACTATAGGGAGGCAAAGCTGGTTGATGGCATTGAAATCATAGGTGTAGCATCGCTCCTTGAAGCCGTTGAGGTTGTGCAAAAGAGAGTAGAAAAGGGTAGAACAATCGATATAGAACCGCCTATAAGCGATGATAAGAAGCTGCCTGATTTTTCTGAGGTACATGGGCAAGAGGGGATTAAGCGGGCAGTAGAAATAGCTGTGAGTGGGATGCACAATATACTTATGATAGGCCAGGCAGGCTCAGGGAAAAGTATGCTTGCAAGCCGTATTCCGTCTATTATGCCACCTATGTCTGTGGATGAAAGTCTTGAAGTGACCAAGATATACAGTATATCAGGCCTCTTAGAGGAAGGGCGGGGGCTTATAGAAACCAGGCCTTTTAGGTCTCCTCATAACTCTATATCACTCCCGGCCTTAGTTGGAGGAGGAAGCAAAGTAAGGGCAGGAGAGATTAGCCTTGCTCATAATGGAGTCCTTTTTTTAGATGAGTTACCTGAGTTTAACCGCCAGACCATAGAGGTGCTCAGGCAGCCTCTTGAGGAGAAGAAGATAACCATAGGGAGAATAAACGGAACTGCAACCTATCCCTCTGATTTTCTGCTTGCGGCTGCAATGAACCCCTGTAAATGTGGATTCTATCCTGATAGGAAATTTTGCCGCTGCAATGAGGTTCAGATAAAGAACTATCTATCAAGGGTGAGCAGACCGTTGATTGACAGATTTGACATAGTTGCTGAAGTAAAGAGAATAAGTTTTGACAGCATCTTTAATAAAGAAGAAAAGGCTGGTGAGAATTCAGACGAGATAAGGAAAAGAGTCCTTGCGGCACGGGACATTCAGGAGGAGAGATTTAAGCACGAATCAATACATTTTAACTCTCAGATGGATTCTAAGATGACTGATGAATTCTGTAAGATTGACCAAAAGACCAAAGCCCTCCTTGAAGAAGCATATAAAAACATCAATCTAAGCCTTAGAGGATATTACAGGGTACTTAAGGTGGCAAGAACCATAGCCGATATGAGGCAAAAGGCGGAGGTTGGGGAGTTTGAAGTGGCTGAAGCCATCCACTATCGTGAAATGATTGAGAGGTTTTGGGGATGAGAGAAGAATTACTTATGTTTTGGCTCTCTTTAGAGGGGTATATAGCCAAGATAAAATTTGACATACTTGAAGCAAACTTTGGAAGCTTAGCTGAGGCGCACTTGGCCATAAGCAAGGGAAAGTATAGCAATATCAAGGGGATAGGAGAAAAACAGCTTGAAAGACTTAGGTTTCTCTCAGATATGTCCGAAATAGAAGATAAGTATGCGAACATGGTAGAAAAGGGAATAAAGTATACTCATTATTTTAAGAAAGACTATCCTGATAAGCTTAGGAATATATGCTCTGCGCCCATAGGATTGTTTTATAAGGGAAGCTTACCAAATAATGAAGAAAAAATAATAAGTGTGGTGGGCTCAAGAGATGCTACAGAGAAAGGCTTGTATTATGCAGGGAAAATATCCGAGGAGCTATCAAATAACGGTGTAAGCGTGGTGAGTGGGATGGCTTTGGGAATTGACTCCTCTGCACATAACGGTGCGCTAAAAGGAGAAAAAGGTAAGACCTATGCAATCCTCGGCTGTGGAGTGGATATTTGCTATCCGGCGAATAATATAGAGCTGTATTTGTCTATTGTAGAAAAAGGAGGAATAATCTCCGAATTTCCTATAGGAACGAAGCCTGTGAGGGCGAATTTTCCACAAAGAAACCGCATAATAAGCGGACTATCCGATGGAGTCTTTGTGGTAGAAGCCAGAGAGAAAAGTGGGAGCTTAATCACTGCAGATATGGGGCTTGAGCAGGGTAAAAATATATACGCCCTCCCCGGTAGAAGTGAGGAGCCTCTAAGCCGTGGAACCAACAAACTTATTCAGTATGGAGCGAAGCTTGTAGGTGATGTAAATGACATACTTGAGGATTTTGATTTTCCCATTTTAAATGCTAAACAGGAATGCCTTCAAAATTTAATACTTGAAAGCAACGAAAAAATAGTGTATTCTACCCTCTGTTTGATACCAAAGCATATTTCTGAAATTTTATCTGAAACAGGACTTGATGAAGGAGAGCTTTTTATTATACTACTTAGGCTGGAATTTAAGGGATATGTGAGGCGGACAAGCTTTGAATATTATATAGCTGTTCCGTCATATATATGATACAAGAGAAAAAAGTATGGAATTTGATTAAAGAGAAGTTTAAGTACTCCTGTATCATAGGGTGTCTGAAGTTTTGATAAGGATTTAAGGAGAGGAAGAAGAATAGGATGTCTAAGTATTTGGTAATAGTTGAATCGCCGGCAAAAGCAAAGACGATTAAAAAATACCTTGGTACAAATTATGAAGTTATCGCTTCCATGGGACATGTAAGGGATTTGCCTAAGAGCCAGATGGGGGTGGATGTTGACAATGATTATGAGCCAAAGTATATAACCATAAGGGGAAAGGGAGACTTGCTCCAGACTCTTAGAAAGGCTGTAAAAAAGTCCGATAAAGTTTATCTTGCAACTGACCCGGACCGCGAAGGTGAAGCTATTTCCTGGCATCTTGTCAATGCTCTTAAGCTTGAAGAAGGAAAATATAAAAGAATTACTTTTAATGAAATCACAAAGACAGCAGTTAAAAATGCTATAAAGTCCCCAAGGGATATAGATATGGATCTTGTGGATGCACAGCAGGCAAGGCGTGTGCTTGACAGAATGGTGGGCTACAGCATAAGTCCGCTTCTTTGGAAGAAGGTAAAGAGAGGACTTTCAGCAGGAAGAGTACAGTCTGCTGCACTTAAGCTTATATATGATAGGGAAGAAAAGATTAATGACTTCATCCCTGAGGAATACTGGACTTTAGACGCTTACCTTTTAGCTAAGGGAGTTAAGAAGCCTGTAGTTGCCAAGTTCTACGGAGATGATACTGGTAAGCTTGCTATTAATTCCAAGGTCCAGATGGACAAGATAATGAAGGAACTTAAGAAGGCTTCTTACAAGATTACTGAGATTAAGAATTCCGAGAGAATGAGAAAGGCACCTCTTCCTTTTACAACCAGTACTCTTCAGCAGGAGGCTTCAAAGAGCCTTAACTTCTCTACACAGAAGACCATGCGTATAGCGCAGCAGCTCTATGAAGGTGTTGAGATAAAAGGACAGGGGCTTGTGGGACTTATCTCATATCTTCGTACTGATTCGACCAGAATTTCTGAAGAAGCAGACAAGGCTGCCAGAGAATATATAGATAAGGCCTATGGAAGTAAGTACCTTTCAGAGTCACAGGAGTCTAAAAATAGGGGCAAGAAGATTCAGGATGCCCACGAGGCAATAAGACCTGCACATACTGATCTTTCACCTGTCATTGTGAAAGAGTCTCTTTCAAGAGACCAGTTCAGGCTATATTCCCTGATTTGGAAGCGTTTCATAGCAAGCAGAATGAAGCCTGCGATATATGACATGAAGAGTGTAAAGATAGCTGCAGGCAAGTATATATTTACTGCTTCGGCTTCCAAGCTTAAGTTTGACGGCTTTATGTCGGTCTATGTAGAAGCTGATTTTGAGAAGGAAGAGGACAGCATATCTGCAAGCATAGATGAAAAGACTGAGCTTAAATTTGATAAATTTGATGCTATTCAGCATTTTACTCAACCTCCGGCACACTTTACCGAGGCTTCGCTTGTAAAGACCTTAGAGGAGCTTGGCATAGGAAGACCTAGTACCTATGCACCGACAATTACCACAATTCTTGCCAGAAGGTACGTGGTTAAGGAAAATAAGGCAATTTACATTACTGAAATCGGCACTATAGTAAATAAAATAATGGTAGCAGCCTTTCCGGAGATAGTAGATACCAACTTTACTGCAACTATGGAAGGACTTCTTGATAAGGTTGAGGCGGGAGATATAAAGTGGAAGGAAATAGTTAGAAACTTTTACCCTGATTTGGCCAAGGAAGTTAAAAGAGAAGAGGAGAACCTTGAGAAGATTGAGATTCAGGATGAGGTTACGGATGAAATCTGTCCTAACTGTGGCAAAAATCTGGTTATCAAATATGGTCCTCATGGCAAATTCCTTGCCTGCCCGGGATTTCCTGATTGCCGATTTACCAAACCTTATCTTGAAAAGATTGGCATAGCCTGCCCTGTATGCGGCTCTGAGGTTGTTATAAGAAAGACAAAGAAGGGAAGACCTTTCTACTCTTGCGAGAAGAGTCCTGACTGTGATTTTATTAGCTGGCAGAAGCCTTCAGAGGTAAAGTGTTCTGAGTGTGGCTCATACACTGTTGAAAAAGGTGGAAAGCTCGTGTGTGCCAATAAGGAATGTCAGAAAGTTGCAGGAGAAGTTCCTAAACACAAATAATAATACCATCACTCTGAATGACAATTGCAGTTTTCGGTGCTTTAAAGTACTTAAAATTGTGTGATTTAGCAGAATTGAAATGCTAAAAAATTTATAAGAACTATTAATAAATGCTTTTGTAGGAGTCAAATAAATTAATAATTTAAGCAATTAATTAATTTATCTTGATTATTAATACAATTGTGTGGTACAATAATTGTGTACAAACATATTCATTCTAAATTTGCTTCATGAGATAGATTTATATTTTCATAAAACAATATTGAATGAATGGTAAACTTCAATTTATCTCTTTTTAGAGAACATCAGGAGGGGCCAAAATGAGTGTTCAGTTATTGGATAAGACCAGAAAAATCAACAAGTTACTTCACAACAATGATTCTCGTATGGTGGTTTTTAATGATATTTGCGGGGTGTTAAGCGAGATTTTAGATTCAAATATCATAGTACTCAGCAAAAAAGGGAAGGTTTTAGGAATCAAAAACAGAGATGACATTCCTGCTATCCGGGAACTAATCAAGGACAATGTCGGCTCATATATAGACAGTGACCTTAATGAGAGACTGCTTAGTATCCTGTCAACAAAAGAAAATGTTAACCTCATTACCTTGGGCTTTGAATTCAAGGAAGTTAATGATTATCAGGCTATCATCATTCCTATAGATATAGCCAGTGATAGGTTTGGAACTCTGTTTATCTACAAGTTGAAAGAACCTTACAACATTGACGACATCATTCTTGCGGAATACGGCACTACCGTAGTTGGACTTGAGATTATGCGGTCTGTCAATGAAGAAAATGCCGAAGAGAGCAGAAAGATTCAGATTGTCAAATCAGCTGTAAATACTCTTTCTTTCTCAGAACTTGAGGCAATTACCCATATTCTTAGTGAATTAAACGGCAACGAGGGTGTTTTGGTTGCTAGTAAGGTGGCTGATAGAGTCGGAATCACAAGGTCGGTTATTGTCAATGCTCTTAGAAAGTTTGAAAGTGCGGGAGTAATCGAGTCGAGGTCTTCAGGTATGAAGGGTACCTATATAAAGGTGCTTAATGATGTAGTATTTGATGAATTAACCAAGGTTAAAAACAAGTAATAAGGTATTTATGTACAGAGGGATTTGGTTTTTGCTAAATCCCTTTGTATATTTTAAAACTAATTTCCATTTTAGGTTGTAATTTTGAGAAAATATATTATAATAGATATGTTAAGGTACAATTAGCATGCCTATATCTATGCGTTTTTGGCATGTGCTATTTTACTCTTAACGGTATATAAACGTATATAGTATAGGAGTTATGATTATGATTGCATCGGATGCATATAATTTTATCAATGTCCTGGGAAAGGCTGCAGATGCCAGTTGGATGAGGAATAATATTATTTCCAATAATATTGCCAATAATGATACCCCGGGATATAAGCGCAAGGATGTGCAGTTTGAGTCCTATCTTGCAATGGAACTTATAAGAGGAGGCAACCTAAGAAGCAGGGTTGCTAACACAGACCTCGACAGACTTGACGGCATTGCTTATACAGACTATTCAAGTCTCAGCTATAGAGCTGACGGAAACAACGTAGACATCCATACAGAGAATACTTATCTGGCGGAGAACCAGCTTAGATATTATACTCTCTTAGATTCTATGACACAGGAGTTTTCTAGACTTAAGATAGCGTTAACTTCAACCAGCCAGTAAAATTAGTATTGGAGATATTATTATAAAAAGCGAGGTATAGGAAATGTCAGTTTTTGGAGCTATGGATATAAGTGCAACAGGTATGACTGCACAGCAGCTTAGAACAGATATAATTGCGCAGAATATTGCTAATATAAATACTACAAGAGACGAAAATGGCCATGTATACAGAAGAAAGAATGTAGTATTCGTTGAAAAAGATGTAACAGGCTTTTCACAGATTCTTCTTAGGACTGCAGGAAGAGTTGGCAATGGAGTAAAGGTATCAAAGATATACACTGATACAGAGAGCCCTGTAAGGCTTGTATACGATCCTTCACATCCTGATGCAAATGAAGATGGATATGTAGAGTATCCTAATGTGAATACAGTTCAGGAAATGACTGATATGATAGATGCTACAAGATCTTACGAAGCAAATGTAACCGCTTTCAATGCGACTAAAAATATGATATTAAAGGCGCTTGAAATGGGCGGAGGCCAGTAATTAACTAAGTTTACCGTAATTTAATTATATTATATTGGAGATGATTGTAATGGATATTGCTGCAATAGGTAGTTTAGTTCCACTTAAAAATATTAACGGTGTTAATACTAAGAGTTCTGAGGCCGGCATAGTTCAGGGAAGCACAGAAGGGTTCGAAAGTATATTCAAATCAGCCCTTGACATGGTTAAGCAGACCAATGACCTCACAAACGCAGCGGAACAGGAAGAAATGAAATTTGCACTGGGCAATTCAGACAACATAGCGGACCTTATGGTTGCACAGAGAAAAGCTAATATTTCCCTACAATATACGGTAGCCATCAGGAATGCAGTAATGAGTGCTTATAGAGAGATAATGAATCTTCAGTTCTAATTTAACTTATATACTGCTGAGGAGAAGATTGTAGATGAATACGCTTTTAGAACGATTGAGAAAGATTCCGGCAAGATTCCTGGAATTCTGGAATAAATATTCGCCTGTGCAGAGAATACTGATGATAGCTGTGGGTGTAGGTGTCTTTCTTGCAATCATATTGGTATCCTACTTTGTCACAAGACCGGTAATGACTACACTGGTCAGAGCTGAGAAAGCCGCTGATACAGCAAAGATTACCGAACTCCTGACGGAAAACGGGATTTCTTATGATTTATCATCAGACGCACTGACAGTATCGGTAAATGAAAAAGATTATTCAAATGCCTTATTGGTGCTAGCTAAGAATGATATTCCATCCATAGGAATGTCAATTGATGAACTTTTTGATAATAGCTTTTCGACTACGGAAAGCGAAAAGAAGCTAAAAGCCAATATATACAAACAGGATTGGTTGAAACAGGTTCTCTTAAATATGGACAGTATTGAAAATGCCGTTGTTTCAATCACATCACCGACAACAGGTAATACTCTTTTTGCAGAAACTAAGGACACTTCTGTAAGTGTTATTCTTACCGTAACCAGTGATTTTAAGCAGGAGAATGCAAAGACTATTGCGAATATTCTTGCAGGAGCTGTAGGTAATGACAGCACAAAGGCGATTACCATAGCAGATCAAAATGGCAATCTGCTTTTTAATGGTGCAGATAATGATGTATTTAGTGGAGGCATTAACTCAATAAGTGATTATGAGAAAAATGTCACCGGAGTGAAAAAAGAGGAGATATACAAGCTGCTCGTTGGGCTTCCTGCCTATGATGATGCAAAGGTAGCAGCCAATTTCGCATTTGACATGAATAAAATCAGCTCTGTATATACTGAATATACACCTGCTGAGGGTGCTGAGCAGGGACTTAAGTCACACGACTATACCTATGATGCCCAGAATTCCAACGGTAACGGAGGAACTCCGGGAACGGATGCAAACAGTGAGACAGACTACATGGTTCAGGACGGAGCAAATGCTAAAGGAAATGTAGCTATTTCTGAAAATGACTATTTACCGAATAAAAAGGTAACCAACACAGAAGCAGCCATGGGCGCAATCAAGCCTAATGAGTCTTCAATTGCCATAACGCTCATTTCCTATAAGAACTACAATGAAGCAGAGATGAAGAAGAACGGACAGCTTGACGGTACAACATTTGACGAGTTTATGTTTGCCAATCAGGCTGCCACAGAACTTACAGTTCCGGCAAATGTGATAACCCTTGTATCAAGGGCTACGGGAGTTCCTGAGGCAAATATTCAGATACTTGCCTGGCAGGTACCTATCTTCCAGCCTGAGGAGGGAGGAAGCTTCTTCACATTTACCAACATACTTATGTTAGTATTAGCAATTCTCATAGTTGCTCTCCTCATCTTCGTTGTATTTAAGGGACTTGCACCTGTTGAGGTTGTCGAACTTGAACCTGAACTTTCTGTTGAGCAGCTTCTTGCTACAACTAAGGAGAATCAGTCACTTGATGATATTGAGTTCTCTGATAAGTCCGAGACCAGAAAGATGATAGAGAAGTTTGTTGATGAGAATCCTGAGGCTACAGCTCAGCTCCTTCGTAACTGGCTGAGTGATGAATGGGGGTAAATAATGTCTAACAAGACTTATAGCGAATATACAGGTATTGAAAAGGGTGCAATCCTTATGATTGCGCTCGGACCTGAAAAATCATCATCAGTGTTTAGGTATCTTAAAGATGAAGAAATAGAGGAGCTTACACTTGAGATAGCCAATACAAGAAGTGTGGCTCCGGATATAAAGGATGCTGTCTTAGATGAATTTTATGAAATATGTCTGGCTCAGCAGTATATCTCAGAAGGTGGTATCGGTTATGCGAGAGACCTTCTTGAGAAGGCTCTTGGAGCAGACAAGGCTCAGACAGTTATTGGCAAGCTTACTGCAAGCTTGCAGGTTAGGCCTTTTGAATTTGTAAGAAAAGCAGACGCATCACAGCTCTTAAGCTTTATACAGGACGAACACCCTCAGACCATAGCACTCATACTTTCTTACCTGCCAACATCACAGGCGGCTGCGGTAGTGTCTTCACTCCCACCTGAGAAGCAGCCTGACGTTGCAAGGCGTATAGCTACTATGGATAGGACTTCTCCTGATGTTATAAAGGAAGTGGAAGACGTGCTTGAAAAGAAACTGAATTCTCTTGTCAACCAAGATTATACTATTGTTGGTGGTGTGGACAGCATTGTTGAAATCCTCAACACAGTTGACCGTGGTACAGAGAAGCATATTATGGAGACTCTTGAAATTGAAGAACCTGAGCTTGCTGACCAGATCCGCAGGAAGATGTTCGTATTCGAGGATATCCTGCTGCTTGATAACAAGTCAATTCAGCGTGTACTTCGTGACGTTGACAACAACGACCTCTCAATTTCTCTAAAGAATGTAAGCGAAGAGGTTCAGACTGCAATATTCACCAACCTTTCAAAGCGCCTTGCTTCTATGATAAAAGAAGAGATGGAATTTATGGGACCTGTGCGTGTTAAGGATGTTGAGGAGGCACAGCAGAAGATTGTCAATATTATCAGAAAGCTTGAAGATTCAGGAGAAATTATTATTTCACGTGGTGGAGGAGACGAGATAATTGTCTAATATTATAAAAGGTTCAAGAGCTAGAGAAGAAGCTTCGAGCTTTGTGATAGACTCTAATTCAAGGGTTGGTTCTTATTTTTCAAATCTTGTTAAAGAACAGGAAGAAATGGCATCAAATGAGCCTGAAGTAAGAAAGATAGAGCCTTTGGCTGAAGTTTCGCCTGAAATAGCAGTAGAAGAACAACCAAAGCTTTCTCCTGAGGAGATTGAGGAGGAGGCAAGGAGACGTGCTGCTGAGATTATAGCAGAGGCCAAGGAGCAGAAAAAGCAGATAATGAATCAGGCTGTAAAAGAAGCCAAAATAAAGGAGAAAAGCCTTAGAGAAGCTGCCTCTGAGGAAGGCTACAAGGAAGGACAGCTTAGGGCTAAGGAAGAATATGAGAACAAACTCCTTGAGCTTGAGGATGAAAAAGCGAAGCTTAGGGAGGAAATGAATGCAGAGATAGAGAGGCTTGAGCCTATATTTGCGGAGCTTGTAATCAATTATGTTGAGAGGCTTACAGGAATAGTTGCCAACGAGTATGAAGCTGTCATCTACAATATGCTTGTAGCAGCTATAAATAATGCAGACTCCAGCCGATTTTACGTTATTCACGTACCTAAAGAGCAGTATGAGTATGTAAGCACCAGAGAAAGCTACATAAGAGAGATAGTAGGAGACCGCGTTAACATAGAAATTATAGCGGATCCGGTACTCCCTCTTAACAGCTGTAAGATAGAGACTGACTCCTGTGTTATTGATACCGGACTTGACACGAGACTTACAACTCTTGTCAATTCCATAAGGCTTCTTGCAGGAGGAGGCAAAAAGAAGGATGATTAAAATGATAGGAGGGTAATAGTATTGTTCAACGTTAATAAGTATTATTCCCTTTTAGACCAGCCACTGGAAAAAAAGTACGGCAAGGTTACAAGGCTCATAGGGCTTACAATCGAATCCCTCGGGCCTAGTGCCAATATAAATGATTTATGTATAATATATTCCAATAATAAATCCGACAAGGGAACCTACGCAGAGGTGGTTGGATTCAGAGATAACCGTATTTTGCTGATGCCCTATGGAGATGTTGAGGGTGTTGGTATAGGGAGCCTTGTTGAAAGTACAGGAGCTCCTTTTCACGTTGCAGTAGGTTACGATATGCTTGGAATGGCTGTAGACGGACTGGGAAGGCCTATAGCATCTGATGGGACCTTTGAGAAAGAGGACAGCTACTCTGTTGAGGCTATGCCGCCTGATCCTTTTGCAAGACAGATGATAGAGGAAGTTCTACCTCTTGGAGTGAAGGCTGTAGATTCTCTCCTTACCATAGGTAAAGGGCAGAGAGTGGGTATATTTGCCGGTTCAGGTGTAGGCAAGAGTACGCTTATGGGTATGTTTGCAAGAAATACCAAGGCAAGCATCAACGTAATCGCCCTGATAGGAGAGCGAGGCAGGGAGGTTAGAGAGTTTATAGAACGTGACCTTGGAGAAGAGGGTATGAAACGCTCAGTAGTTGTTGTGGCTACCTCCGATCAGCCGGCCCTTATCAGAAAGAAGGCTGCAAAGACTGCTACAGCTATAGCTGAATTCTTTAGAGACAAAGGGGAGGATGTACTACTTATGATGGACTCACTTACCCGTTTTTCTATGGCTCAGCGAGAGATAGGACTTGCGAGCGGTGAACCACCTGTAACCAGAGGCTACCCGCCAAGTGTATATTCAGAGATGCCTAAGCTCCTTGAAAGAGCAGGGAATGGAGAAAAAGGTTCGATTACAGGCTTGTACACAGTGCTTGTAGACGGTGATGATATGAATGAACCTATAGCAGATACCGCAAGAGGTATACTTGATGGACACTTCATTCTTTCAAGAGCCTTGGCTCAGAAGAATCATTACCCTGCCATAGATGTACTTCAAAGTGTGTCAAGATGTATGTCATCAATCGTAACTAAGGAGCATAAGAGGCTTGCAGGGACAATGAAAACAGTAATGGCGACCTATAATGGAGCAGAGGATCTTATCAATATAGGGGCGTACAAGGCAGGAGCCAACCCTGATATTGACTTTGCTATAAGCAAGATAAAAGAAGTAAATGCGTTTTTAATGCAGAGTACTGATGAAAAGTTTTTGTTTGAAGATGAGATAGAGGGATTAAGGTCGATATTTGCCGAGGCTGAATAAGTATTTATCCCCTACCATGAACATTCATTAAAGAATAAGGTGGAATATGGCGAAATTTAAGTATAGGATGCAAAACATCCTGGAACTGAAGATGAAGCTTGAAGAACAGCAGAAAATGGATTTGGCTGCAGCCAGAATCAACCTAAATGAGGAAGAGGACAAGCTTAAAGAGTTATATGAAAGAAAAAATGAATATCAGGAAGCCTTGCGTGAATCCTGTAAAAATAAGCTAAATGTCCATAAAATAAGGATGAGTACCCTTGCTTATGAGAGCATGGATGATGTTATCAGCCGCCAGAAGATAGAAGTAAAAAAGGCTCGCGGCAAGGTTGCCATAGAACAGGACAAGATGGGTGAGGCTATGAAGGAGAGAAAGATTCAGGAAAAGCTTAGAGAACGGAATTTTGACAGATTTGTAAAAGAAGTCGCATACGAGGAAGCGGCTATGGTAGACGAGCTTGTAGCTTATAAATATGGATCTGATGTAAATTCAGAAAAATGGAGGATAGATGGCTGATATAGATGAGATGGATGAGCTTGACAATCTGGATGAAGTAGAAGATTCAGGCCAGTCTAAGGGAAAAAAGAAAGACAAGAAGAAAAAAAGTGAGGAAAAAGAAGGCATATTTAGCAGGATACTTACCATCATTATCGTGATTTTCATTGTAGCCATTTGGCTTGCTATATTTGCCCTCCTTATAAAGTATGATGTGGGTGGCTTTGGCTCCACTGTGCTTAGGCCAATGCTTAAAGACATACCGGGCATCAATCAGATATTGCCTGATATTCCTGATGAGCAGGCTGCAGAGGAGAACAACTATCCTTATAAAAATCTACCTGAGGCAATGGATAGAATAAGTGAGCTTGAAGCCGAGCTTGCTGCAGCAAACGGAACTAAGAAAGGCAATGCTAATTACCTTGCCCAGCTGGAGGCTGAGGTTGCAAGGCTTAAGACCTTTGAAGAGAACCAGCTCCAGTTTCAGAAGGAGAAGGATAAGTTTGATAAAGAGGTAGTCTTTAATGACAAGGCACCGGATATAGAAGAATATAAGAAATACTACGAATCCATAGATCCTGACAATGCTGCTGAGATATACAGACAGGTGGTTGAACAGCAGGATACTGAAAAGAAGCTTATAGAGCAGGCTGAAATGTATAAGAGCATGAAGCCCGAAGAAGCAGCGGCCATATTAAACGGTATGGGTGGAGACCTTGATTTGGTTGCCAATATTTTACTTCATATGAAGACCAAAGAAGCCGGGGCCATACTTGCCAAGATGGATGCAAACATGGCCGCCAAGATAACGAAAAAAATTTCAATAATGCAATCAAGATAAGCTTAAGTTTTGCTCCTTTTTATCCGATATTAGTTGTAGGGTATATTTTATGCCATATGTATAACGGATAGAAGGGAGATTTTTTATGGTAACAGCTCAGATTAATGCTGTTTCACCTGCAGTTTCTTCCAAGGCTAAGGTACAGTCCGTCAAAGCGGATGGTTCATTCTCTGATATATTAGGTAAAGAGAGTGCTACATCAGCATCTAAGGGCGGAACTAAGGAGGCTAAGGGAAGCAACAGCATAGTCTCTGAAAAGTACTACAAGGAAGACAGTAAGGTAGAGGCTGATAACAATCAGACAACTGGTAAGCCAAATGACAAGATGAATACTGACAAGAAAAACGAGGCTTATAAGGTAAAAAATGATAGTTATAAGACTACTAAGGATAGTTCACTTGGAACTGCTGTCGAAGAGACAAAAAGTGGTGAAGGGCAGGATGAAAAGGCAGAGTCTTTAATGGCAATAATTGCAAGTATGTTTACTCAGATTTCTGATAAGACAGGAATTGACGAAACTACAGTTAAAGATTATATTGTCAACAACGATTTAACATCTGCAGATTTGCTGGACATTAACAGCTGGAAAGGTCTTGTTACTGAAGCTAACGGACTTACAGATATTTCAGCTATACTCACAAATGATGAGGCATTTAAGGATTTGGGAAACATATCTGATATAATAAATGCTCACCTTGCTGAGATGGGGCAAATGACTTCCGGAATGACAGAAGGAGTCACAGATGATGCACAGATGCCGGATACAATAGTCATACCTGAGGAGGTTGCGGTTAAAACAGATGAGCTTCTTACAAAGTTTGTAAAGAGTGATAATGTAGAAGCCTCCGCACCTAAGAAGGAGGAGACTTCTGGTAAGGAAGTAGATGAGACCGGCAGCGCAGAAGAACTTGCTGCATTTTCTGCTATGGCAGATAAAAATGCGTTGGCAGGTGCACATACTCAGTCAGGATTTGAACAAAGCAGTTCTAATTCACGCGAGAACAATCAGACTACTGCTGTAGAAGACGTTTCAGCTCCTAATCAGAACCTATTTGACAATATAGCTGCAAACCTTCAAAAGCTTGAAGGGATGAACTCACTACCTGAGGGAACTACAGCAAGAGATATACTTAATCAGGTTACAAGCCAGATAAAGAACTTACATGCACCTGATAGGACAAGTCTTGAATTTATGCTTACACCCGCCATGCTTGGTAAGGTAGCAGTAAATGTATCCTCTAAAAATGGGATATTACAGGCAGAATTTAGGGTGGAAAATGCACAGGCAAAGGCTGCACTTGAGAGCCAGATTGCAGACCTTAAATTAAATTTTGAAAATCAGGGACTTAAGGTATCAGAGGTTTCTGTCATGATTAGCGAAAATGGAATCGGAAGCAACGATCAGGGAAAGAATACAGGTGAAGAAGGTAAGAAGAATTCCGGCAAAAGAAACAGAACTTTTGCAATTGATGGTGATGAAGGAATAGATTATGTGATGACTTCACCTGAGGAGGCAATTAGAGCTTATACTGACGGAGATACAGGAAGCAATATTAACCTCGGTGCCTAATTATAGAAAGGTAGAATATGAGCGATTTTAATACAAATTACAGTTCTACAAGAACTGACAGTGGTCTTCAGGCACAGGTAATAGATGGTGTTATTAGCAAGACCAACAATATAGAAAAAATTAAGACTGCTGATGAGCTAAATAAGCTTGGTAAAGAGTCATTTCTTAAACTTCTCGTTGCACAGATGGAGAATCAGGATCCAATGCAGCCACAGAGTAATACCGAGTGGGTATCTCAGCTTGCGACCTACTCTACACTCGAGCAGATGCAGAACATGAATGCTGTAATGACCAATTCACAGGCTTTTGGTCTAATTGGTCAGGATGTAATAGTGGCCACCAAGAATGCTGATGGCAAAGAATCCACAATAAGCGGAAAGGTTGACTTCGTATCCGTTAAGGGCAACAAGTCATATCTGTCAATAGATGGCAATCTCTATCCGTCATCAGACCTTCAGTCAATCATTAACCCTGACTATATAAAGGGCAATGTGATTCCTAAGGTTGAGAACAAGGATTTGAAGTTTAATAAAGACCACCCTGAAGTGATGAAGTTTCAGGTACATATGGGACAGGGTGCAGGAAAGGCTACAGGGCTTGCACTTAGCATAAACGGCAATGACATCCCTGCTAAGAACTTCACTATTGACGAAGAAGGACTGGTAACTGTTTATCCGGATGCGTTTAAGGACTTAAAGAAGGGACATTATCAGATAGATGTTAAGTTCAACAATGACTTTGGAACACATAGCAATACCAATCTATCAGTAACTATTTCTGAGGGAGATCTTCCAAAGAAGGCAGAGCCTGCAAAGCCTGCCGAGCCTGCTAATCAGGCGGAATCAGCAAAACCGGTAGAGGCTGCAAAACCAGCAACTCCTGAATCAGCAAAACCTGCAGATACAACAACTACTCCTTAATTATATAAGGAAATATGTCCTACCTGCTCCAAGAGTACATAGTTATTTTATGAAAATGAACGAATAACGAATATTTTGAGGCCAGAAATAACCCAAGAGTTTTTCATAGGAGATTGCAATAATATTTCCTATGAAAAATATTTTGGAGTAGTGGTAAAAGGTATTAATTTTTAACATAGGTTAGCCGATATTATCTTTGTGGAGGTGAGGATGTGAATATAAATAATGGAAGTTTGGGCTCCATTGAGCAGATTAGAGGTAAATATCTTGGCAAGCAGGAAAACAAAAACCAAGATGCGGCCGCCCTTAAGGGGAATAGCTTTAGAGATGTACTTCTAAGTCAGGCTCAAAAAGACGAAGGAACACTCAAGTTTTCAAAGCATGCCAATGAAAGACTTGCCAGTCGTAATATCAATCTTTCAAATGAACAGATGTTAAGGCTTTCAGAAGGAACTGACAGAGCAAGGCAGAAGGGAATCAAAGAATCACTTATAGTAGTTGATGAGCTTGCATTTATAGTAAATGTAAAAAACAACACTGTAGTAACTGCTGTAGGAGATAGTGAAGATAAGATTTTCACAAATATTGATGGAGCTGTGATAAGCTAAAGCCGGACCTTTATGGAGGCTTTTGTTTCTGAATGACAGATGAAACACTTATCAAAACAATAAAAGTTTAATATGGAGGTCATTTATTATGATGAGATCACTTTTTTCTGGTGTCGCAGGTCTTAAGGTACACCAGACCAAGATGGATGTTATTGGTAACAATATTGCAAATGTTAATACAGTAGGATTTAAGTCCAGTTCAGTAGTATTTTCTGATGTTTTCTATCAGACTACTCAGTCTTCATCAGGTCCTAACAAGGAATCAGATGTAGCAGGTATTAACTCAAAACAGATCGGTCTTGGCGCAGGAGTTTCTGCTATATCTAAGAATATATCAGGAGCAGGCGGTTCTCAGGCAACTAACAACGCATTCGACTGTATGCTTACAGGAGATTCATTCTTTATTACTAAGAATGCGGGAAGAACTTATTTTACAAAGAATGGTGCTTTTACAGTAGATGCTGACGGTACACTTACAACTTCAGACGGAGCTAAGGTTCAGGGATGGCAGGTAGATCCTGATGACAAGAAAAAGACTAAGCCGGGTCCTGTATCTAACCTTAACATTATGGCACCTGAAAATATGTATACAGATCCTGAAGCTACAACAGCAGCTTATATGTCAGGAAACATAGATAAGACTGACACACAGCTTGCATCAGGTTCAGCAGGCCGTACTTTCCAGACTAACTTCTATGATAACTTAGGATATGAGTATACAGCTAAGTTTAATATGAAGCAGAGTTCAGTATCTGACAATGCTTACTACATAGAGCTTAAGGATATACTTAAAGATGGTAAGTCTATGCTTTATACAGCTACAACAAATGATAGTGGAACTACAGAATATACTGCTACAGGCTGGGGTGCGAACGTTACCACTGAGAAGCAGGATTTAAGTGGTGTTGGTGCACCTGATGTAACAGACGGTAAGCTTACTTTTGCTGATAACTTTGCATTTATGGCTGTATTTGACGGAACTACAGGTAAGTTCAAGAGCCTTGCTGCTGACGGAGCAGATCCTGCTTATGATTCAACAGGTCTTGATGAAAACGCCAACATTAAGAAAATGTTCTTAAATATCGGTGGTAAGTCACCTAACCCATTCAAGAACATCGAGATTGACTTCTCACAGATGACAATGTTTGCTAGCTCAACATCATCTAAGATTGAATCCACCATGGGTGATGTAGACGGTAACGGTAAGGGTAAGATGAAGGGTACCTTAAAGGGTGCTTCCATTGACAGCTCAGGTAAGATTTACGGTTCTTATGACAACGGAGATCTTAAGCTCCTTGGTCAGATTGCTGTAGCAAACTTCAAGAACCCTGCAGGACTTGAATCTGTAGGTAATAGTAACTTCGTAGAGACTATGAACTCAGGCAGGTTTGACGGTGTTGGAAAAGACGTTACTTCAGAAGGCGGCAAGATAAGCACAGGTATGCTTGAGATGTCAAACGTAGACCTTGCTGCACAGTTTACAGATATGATTACTACACAGAGAGGTTTCCAGGCTAACTCAAGAACAATCACTACAACAGATTCAATTCTTGAAGAGCTTATCAACCTCAAGAGATAATAGATATACTTAATAACTTTGCCCAACAAAACTTCCCCTATAAACAAGAAAAGCCACAAGGCAGCAATGCTTTGTGGCTCTTTCCATATTTACAGACAGATGTCTATTTGTTATACTTTATGATACGAGTAGAAAAAGATAGTGATTTTAAAAACTGAGAAAGAAGAATACTTATGACCTTTGATATTATTATACCCACTTACAAGCCTGGAGAAGAGCTTAGGGCTTTGCTTAAGGGAATTCTTATCCAGACTTTAAGGCCTGATAACATTTATATAATCAATACGGAAGAGAAATTCTGGAAAAAGGAATATGAGGAGATACTGCCTGTGAAGGTAACCCATATTAAGAAGTCGGAATTTGACCATGGTGCTACCAGAAGACTTGGGGCTAAGATGTCTGAGTCTGATGTTTTTGTCTGTATGACGCAGGATGCAAGACCTAAAGATGGCAGGCTTTTTTCTAACCTGCTTTCAGGCTTTAATGACGAAAAGGTTGCAATAGCCTATGCCAGACAGGAAACTGATGAAAAGGCTGGGGAGATTGAAAGATATACGAGAGAGTTTAATTACCCTGACAAGGACAGGATTAAGACGGTTGAGGATATAGAGACCATGGGGATAAAGGCCTGGTTTTGCTCCGATGTCTGTGCTGCCTACAAAAAGCAGATTTATGAGGAAGCAGGAGGCTTTGTACATCCTACGGTGTTTAATGAGGACATGCTGATGGCGGCTAAGGTTATGGAGCTTGGCTACAAGGTGGTATATAAGGCGGATGCAAGGGTGGTTCACTACCACGAATACAGCCTGTGGCAGCAGTTTAGCAGGAACTTTGACCTAGGAGCCTCACACAGGGAGTACAGGGAAGTATTTTCAAAGGTATCCTCATATAAGGAGGGTGGCAGGCTTGTAAAGGATATCGCCGTTCACTTATTAAGGAAGGGGAAGTTTTATCTGCTTCCTAAGCTTGTATTTCACAGTGGTGCTAAGCTAATAGGCTATAAGCTAGGCAAGAACTATGACAGGCTGCCTAAGAAGCTGGTGCTTAAATTCTGTATGAATAAGGATTATTTTAAATGATTGCAATAATAATGGGTGTGTACAACGGTGAAAAATACATCAAAGAACAGATTGGCTCAATAATAGCGGGTGACTGTAAGGACTGGAAGCTCTTCATCTTTGATGATGGCTCTAAGGATAATACCGAGATTATAGTTAAGGAGTTTATTAAAAACTATCCTGATAAGATATATTTTGAAAAGAATAGAGAGAACTTTGGTGCGGCAGGGAATTTCTTTAACGGAATTAAGAAGGTTGCGATAGAACTTGCACCAGAGGCAGAGTACTTTTGTTTTTCTGACCAGGATGATGTGTGGGTGGAGGATAAAATAAGCCGCTCACTTGCTAAAATAAAGGAAATAGAGGGGGGGAGACCTGCCCTTGTGTTTTCCGATGTGGCAATTACGGATAAAAACCTTAAAGTGACGGCAGATTCTTATTTTAAGGCAGAAAAGGTTGATAATACTAAGATAGCCCTTAATTACCTCCTTATGGAGAATAAATTCATAGGTGGAACTGTTATGATGAACAAAGCTTTGGTGGATGCAGAGCTAAAAGCTGAAGAAAAGGGACTCATCCCATATAAAAAGGCCAAGATGCACGACTGGTGGTTTGGTCTGATAACTGCAGGACTTGGAAGAATAGGAGAAGTTAAGGGATTTACCGAATACTACAGGCAGCATGGAGGCAATGTAGTGGGTGGAGAGACCTTTGGCTCATACTTTGTAAGCAGAATCAGCAAGTTTAAGGAAATAAGGCAGAGGATTTATCAAAATATAGAGCAGGCAGAGGAGTTTCTCTTATACTTTGGAGACAGCCTCCCTCCTGATAAGAAAAAGATAACTGAAGAATTTGTAAAGCTTAAGGATAGGGGATTTATAGGAAGAAGGGTGAGTCTTATTAAGAACCGCTTTTTTAAGTCAGGCTTTATAAGAAACATAGGATTATTTATATTTATATAGCAGTGAGAATCAGTGAAATAGGAGATTTAAATGAAGATTTCTACTAAAGGTAGGTATGGGCTAAAGGCCGTACTTGATATAGCTATGCATGATGAGGCTTCATCAGTTAGCAGCATAGCGGCAAGACAGTGTATATCGGAGAACTATCTTGAGAGACTTATAGCCATGCTTAAAAAAGCAGGGATTGTCAATAGCTTAAGAGGTGCCCAAGGAGGCTATGTGCTTGCAAGGCCTGCGGAGGAAATCTCTGTAGGAGAGGTGCTAAGAGTTCTTGAAGGAGACCTAAATCCGGTTGACTGTGCCGAGATAGATGGCTCGGGAGACTTTTGTGAGGGAGCAGAGACCTGTGTGACCAAATTTGTGTGGAAGAGGATATCTGATAGTATAAATCAGGCAGTAAACAACCTGATGATATCTGAGCTTGCTAGAGATGGTAAACACCTGATAGAAGAAAACGGTGGGGATAAGAGTGCAAGCCCCGTATGTAACAGAAGATAAAGGAGAAAAATGTCAAAGAAAGTAGTAGTTGGAATGTCCGGAGGGGTAGATTCATCAGTAGCTGCCTATCTCTTAAAGGAGGAGGGCTATGAGGTTTATGGTGTTACCATGGATATATGGACAGAAGGAGCTATCGATACGGTAAACGGAGGCTGTCTTGGAAGCAAGGCAAAGGAAGATGCGGCAAGGGTTGCCAGCCATCTTGGCATACCTTATGAGATAATAGATGTAAGAGGAAGATTCCGTGATAATGTTATGGATTATTTTGCGGATTCGTATAAGAATGGGCAAACTCCAAATCCCTGCACCCTTTGTAACAGAATGGTAAAGTGGGAGGCTCTCTTTAAGGGGGCCCAAATTTTTGGAGCAGACTATGTGGCGACAGGCCATTATGCCAAGATAAGAGAACTCCCAAACGGAAGATACTCTATAGCAAACTCACATACGGCTGCAAAGGACCAGACCTATGCCCTTTGCAATCTTACTCAGGAACAGTTAAAGAAAACCCTGCTTCCTATAGGAGATTATGAAAAGAGCGAGGTTAGGAAGATAGCCCAAAAGGCGGGAATAGAGGTAGCCTCAAAGCCTGACAGTATGGAGATTTGCTTCATACCTGATGGAGATTATGCGGCCTATCTTGAAAATGAATATGGAATAGTGGCTAAAAAGGGCAACTTTATAGATGTGAGCGGCAAGGTTTTGGGAGAGCACAGAGGAATAGTGCATTACACCGTAGGTCAGAGAAAAGGACTTGGAATTACATTTGGAAAGCCGATGTTTGTAAAAGAAATAAGGCCTGAGACTAATGAGGTGGTACTTTCTGACAATGAAGGACTCTTTAGCACTAGAGTAGTGGCTGAAAGGGTTAACTTCATGGCTGAAACCAAGGAAGAGATAGAGAGTGGCGACAAGACCTATATGGCAAAGATAAGATATAACCATAAGGGCGGAGACTGCAAGCTCTCCTTTGATGGAGAGAGAGTGGTGGCAGAGTTTCTAGAGCCGCAAAGAGCATCTGCCCCGGGGCAGACCTTAGTGGTCTACAACGAGGCAGGCGAAGTTGTCTGCGGTGGCAGGATAGTTAGAAGTTGATTTTTATTGGCTTTCTATTTTCAAAAATATAATATCCGTCAAAGCCCAGTTCTTTTAAGAGGACTTCACATTTATTAAAATCATAGGCAAGATGTTCAGGTTTATGGCCATCTGAGCCTATGGTTATTTTTGTGCCACCAAGCTTTATGTAGCGTTTAAGTACCTCAGGCTGTGGATTTGGCACTCCAAGACCGTATTTATATCCTGCAGTATTTACCTCAAGAGCCTTATCAAGCTCAATTACTCTCTTAAGTATCGGATCTATGAGACTGGCATATTCCCTGTATGCATAGTGGGATTCGCCGGGGTTCCCTGCCTCATCTCTTATGTATCTAAAGATATAATCGAGATGACCCAAGGTATCAAAGTCGGCAAACTTGTTTATCATATCAAGCATTATAGTAAAATACCTCTGCACAGCATTTTTGCTGTCGTGGTATAGCCAAAAATTCGGATAATAAGGATCCATTCCGTCTATAAGATGGATGGAGCCAATGACAAAGTCAAAGTTATTCTCCTTTAATAACTCCTCGTATTCAGGCAAGGCTTTTTCACAAAGTCCAAGCTCTATACCTGTAAGGATGTTTAACTTCCCGTCAAAATTACTTTTCAACTCTTTTATCTTAGTGATATAATTAGGAACATCTAGCTTAAATATATTGACGGGATTACCATATTCATCCTGTACCTCAGGGTAATACAGGTCTTCGTGGTCGGTAAAACAATAATGTTTCAGACCTAGTTTAACGGCTTTTTCAGCCTGTTTTTCCATAGGAGTTTCCGAATCTCCCGAAAAATCTGAATGTGTGTGCATATCTGCTATTATCATATCTGCCTCCTATATCTGTCTAAGTTCTGATATATCAGAATCAGTTGTTAGAGAGTAATTGGTATAGTAAACTACAAAGCCGGGCTTTGCACCGTTTGGCTTCTTTATCTCTTTTTTCTGTACATAGTCCACGTCATGCTTAGTTCCATCACCCTTAAGGGAGGATGAGGTATTTACACTTGAGTAGTGAAGGGCAAGCTTTCCCGCCTCTTCAAAGGCTCTGTCAGGAACCT
The DNA here is from genome assembly GCF_057250765.1 of Catonella sp. Classification (NCBI taxonomy): domain Bacteria; kingdom Bacillati; phylum Bacillota; class Clostridia; order Lachnospirales; family Lachnospiraceae; genus Catonella; species Catonella sp. The sequence goes on along the minus strand of NZ_DBHIEC010000009.1, from coordinate 50,411 downwards.
CCCTGCCGTTTGTCACGAGGAGGACATGAGAGCCTGCACATTTTTTAGCATGGAACCACCAGTCATTGTTAGCAGCTAACTTGAATGTGAGATAATCATTTTGTATATTATTTTTCCCCACGTAGATGTCAAATCCATCGCTTGATACAAAGTGAAGTGGAGTTCCCTTAGCTTCTTTTGCCTTACCCTTTTTAGAGTTTATTCCTGTTTTCTTGGCATAGCCTGCACTTTCAAGCTCTTTCCTGATTTCTGCAAGGTCTTCCTCATTTTCTGCTAATTCAAGTGACACCTTGATTGACTCTAAGTGGCTTAATTCAGCCTCGGCCTCCTCTTGCTGTGAAATCACAGCCTCATAAGTTCTTTTAAGACGGGCATATTTATCAAAGTATTTTTTAGCATTTGCCATAACAGGGATGGTTGTATCAAGGCTTATATTAACTTCCTTACCTGAATAGTAATCAGTACAGGTAAGCACCTTATCTCCCTCCTTTGCCTGATAGCCGTAGGTAGTTATCAGTTCTCCGTATATCCTGAATTTATCTCTATTTTCGGTATCTCTAAGCTGCTTAGCAAATATATCAAGCTTGTTAGCAGTCCTTGATATAGCGTTGGTTATGAGCTTTCTTAGGTCTGCTGACTTTTGCCTCATTCTGTCATTCTTATCCTTTGAATTGTAGAACTCCTCAAGGAGGGATGAAAGACTGGAAAAGGTCTTACTCTCCATAGTCTCATAAATGCTGAGAGAAAAAGCAGCAAAAGCCTTAGGCTCGAGGTTATTACCATAGTATATTGTAGGGGTGAATTCACCTTTTTGGATGAGACTTATAAATTTACTAAAATTCTTAAAAAGCTCATTTATATTCTCTGCATTAAGTGAGGCTGTGGACTGGTCTGCGTCAAGCCCTGAAAGAGAGCAGATTTCATTAGCTATCTGAGGAGAGAAGCCCGTAAGTGAGGTATAAATTGCCTTTCCTATGGCATTTGGCTTACCTGCTATCACATTTACAAAGTAGTCATAATCAGCATCAAAGGGGTTTATCCTACCCTCCTGCTCAGGCACAAAGTAGCTTCTCCCCGGAAGTATCTCTCTGACCGAGCTTACAAGCAGGGATACATGTTTTATACTGTCTATTACTTTTTCTTCATCATCTAGGAGGATGATATTGCTGTATTTTCCCATTAGCTCTATGACTAACTGTTTCACTGAGAGGTCGCCCATCTCATCCAAATGCTCGGTCTTAATTCTTATTATTCTCTCAAGCCCCGGCTGTGAGATGTCTAGTATTTTAGCACTTCCCAGATGTTTCCTAAGAAGCATGCAAAAGTTTGGAGCTGTCAAGGGCGACTTGCGGCTCTCCTCTGTAATGTATGCAAGAGGAAGAGAAGCGTTGGCAGATAAAAAAAGTCTATATTGAGTTCTGTTATTTTTAACGGTAAGCACGAGGGCATCCTTCTCAGGCTGTGCAATCTTTGTTATATAGCCACCGGTAAGGCAGGTGCGAAGCTCATAGGTTATGCCTGCCACCACTGTTCCATCAAAAGACATAATATTTCCTTTCTGGTCTGAACAAAATAAAGTAAAAATTCTCAACCTAATTATATAACAATCATAAAAAAAGTAAATGTACAAATATGTAAAATATTGAGAAAAACAAGAGATGGTATTAATTACTTTGGATTATCATCCGATATATAATTATGATATTTATGTATTTTTGCTAAAAAACAAGTCTTTATGAAGATGCAGCTTAAGAAGTCTACAATCTGTATCACTATAATATGACTTACTATGATAACTAGAGGAGAAATTTATGTGGAAAAAATATAAAGGTAGTTTTTTAAGCTTCATACTTATAATCGGATTAGTTTTATCGGGACTTAGCGTGCCTTCATATGTAAGTGCAGCTCCTCCTGCAACGGATAATGTAACCAATACTCAGGCAGTTCTAGACCACAGCATGGTATTTTTCCAAAATGGACAGGAAATCACGCAGACTGGTAATAATAAAGTAGATTTGACCACTGATATAACGGCTACAATCAAGGATAAGTTCAAATTTGACAAAAATGCTACACATCATATAACAGATAATTCGTATGTAGAATATGAACTTGGTGCACCGTTTATACTGCCTAATGGAGTTCTTAGTAAAGAAGAGTATACTAAGCCCGACATTGCTCTAAGTCCTGTTGAAATTAGAGGTAAGAATATATGTAAGACTTCTTTTGTGACAGACGCACAAGGTAAGGTTAAGGTTAGATTTGATTTTTCAGAAGCTGATCCTGTTATGTTTGACCAGGATGAGATTGAGATAAAAGCAGTAGTTAAGCTAAGAGTAGATGTCAACAAACTAGAGGCTCCTGCAGGTAATGGTAAGGTAAAAATCTCAGACTACGAAGTTGACGTAGATGATACCAAGGAAGACCTAAGGACTGAGAAAAAAGCTGAACTAAACATTCCTAACGGAACGGTGGACTGGACAGTGACAGTTGATAAAAAGATACTTGGCTCAGTTAATTATCAGTTAAGCCTTAAAGACTATGTATTTGTAGATGACCTTACAAAGGTTGGTGAGTATAAGAGTGGTTCCCTGACTATCAATGGACAGACAGTAACTCCGAGCTATACAGATAAGGTGCTTAAATACACCATACAGCCATCTGATGTACCTGATCCTAACATAGGAAGGGCAGTGATTAGATTCAGTACCAATATATCAAATGATGAATACAAGTATGGCAAGGTATATAAAAACAGCGCAGAGCTATACAAGGATGGAAAGTTAGAAAGTAAGACCAATGAAGCAACGGTAAAGCTCATTCCTTTTGGAAAGAAGGAAGGACTTACATCAGCTGATAACAAAAGTATTACCTGGAGTATTGTGTTCAATGAGCTTGATGCAAATCTTGGGACGGTAACTGTTAAAGACAAACTTGCTAATTCAACTATCGGAAACATTGCTCAGACAAGAAAAGAGAGCTACTATCAGGTATGGGATGAAACTAAAGGAGATTGGTCAGAAACCAAACATAACGTTAATCCTGCCGGTACTGATAATGATGAGTATACCATCCCAAGCGTGACTAAAAAGACAAGACTTACCATAGTTACTAATGAATTAACCCTTCAGGACAACTATTATGAATTTAAGAATGATGCCATCATAGGCTGGGGCGGAGTGAATGAAAGAGTCAAGTTCTCCGCAGTTGCCAAAATCGGTAAGAAAAAGTTAGAAAAGATAGCCAAAATATACGAGCTTGAACCTGGAGAGACTGAAAATGAAGATGATAGAAGACTTGAGGAGAATTCAGGTGTCAAGATAAGAAGGGCTGCATTTGAAACCGAGTGGAGTGCAAACTTTGTAAGAGAAAATTCAGATACTAATACTTACTACATTTACGATACCTTTATCTTTGACAATGATGTAAAAGCAAATAGAAAGGGTCTGGAGACAGGCTACAAGATAACAGGCTTAAATGACACAACCACAAAAACACTTAAAACAAATCTTACCTTTGATAAGGTAGTAAGTGTGGATGCACAGAATCATCAAAGGCTGGTAAATTCTTCTTCACCGCTTCTCGAAAATAACTCAGGGATTGAGTACGAAGTGTACGCTATAAGGGATAATGCAGATAAGCTGGTAGGACACTTGCTTGAATTAAAGATGGACCCAGCAAAAGGAGAGGCACTTCCGGATAATAGGAAAAAGACTGTAGTTAAGTTTAGGTCAAAGCTTGTGGAGCCAAAGCAGGTTATGGATACAAGGGATACAGCGGCATATAACTTTATGAATCTCTTTAAGCCTGATGGAACCCTTATAGAAGAAGCAGCGAATGCAACCAAGTATAACACCAAAATGCTTAACAAGCAGGTGCTTTCAAAGGATGCAGCGAAGAGATTTGTAAACAATCTAGCTGTATCAGCAGGCAACAATATAATAAATGATGATGTCTTTGACTATGCGGCTAAAACTGCCAAAGACAATAAGGCAGTGGCTTATAACAGGGAAGATAAGTCTATCATCTACAGAATAAGTGTGAATGCAGCGGGGGTAAACGATGTAGACGGAGACCTCGGTGCAGTTACCCTTACCGACATCATCCCTGAGGACTTTGAACTTGCTAAGATAAACGGGAACAACGACTATCTCATTTACAACGGTAAGGCAGCTACTAGCTTAGCAAAGGCTGATGCAACTGTACTTGCAGAGGGTTCACCACTTTCCCTTGGTACGGATAAGCTTACATTTACAAATGATGTTTCTCACAATAAACTGATATTTAAATTTACAAAGCTGGATGAGACTTATGTTATCCTTTTTAAGCTGCGTATTAAGACTGATAAGGTAGATTCTTATTTGAACAAAAGGGAAAACATAGTAAACAAGGCTGAAATCACCGCTGAAAAGAAGTGGATAGATACCAACGATGCTGACAGAAAAAAAGAAGTAAAGATAACTGACAATCAGGGAGTGGACGTAAACGAAGAATTCATCTGGAAAACCTATGATGAAAATGTCTCAAAATATGCTGAAAAAGGCTTTATAAAGTGGAGTATAGTATACAGACCATATAAGACTTATAGTGCAGGTGAAAAGGTGCATTTTGAGGATGGCCTTAGTAACAATATCATAGTAAGGAAGAAAAAGAACAGCCCTGAGCTCGTATTCCAGGGAGACAACTTTAGGATATTTGAGGGAACCGTAGATGACAATGGTAAGTTTATACCACAGCGTGAAATAAAAGATAATCTTAGTGAGATATTTAAGTATGAAGATACAGGCAGAAAGTTCATTATCAACCTGCCAAACAGTAATGCAAACTACAAGATTACTTACATAACAGATTTCAGTGCTCCGATTAATTCGGGTGAAGAGGTAAGAAATACTGTATCTCTTTTTGAAGACTTGACTGAAAAGGTGGTAAAGAAGCCTGATGTAGGCTATGCTGTAAATGTATCCTCAACAGGAAGGGTATGGGGCTTTGATAAGCTAACCGTATTCAAGACCAATCAGGCTAAGGATAAGTTCCTCTCTGGGGCAAAATTTGAGCTAACAAAGGATGGAGCGCAGGTATACGGCTCACCTAAGACAACTGATGCAGAAGGAAGGATTGAATTTGACAGAATAAGTTCAGGTGACTATGTGCTTAAGGAAGTTAAAGCTCCTGAAGGATATAGGCTAAATCCTACAGAATACAGGATAAGAGTTACTGAGCTTCAGGTAGGCAGGATGATAGAGCTACTTGACTCATATGGCAATGTCACTCAGGATGGCAATGAACTGACTATAACCAACTTGTCAACATCAGAATCAGGAGGCGGTGGAATTGCACCTCCTTCTGGAGGTGAACCAGACCCTAATCCTCCTAGTGAAGATAAACCAAATGCTCCAAAGAAACCGGTTAAGCCAAGCGTACCTAATACGCCTGTAAAACCTACACATCCTAATCAGCCGTCAGACCCGTCAGCTCCTGAAAGCCCAAGTGAACCGGGTACTTCGGAGAAGCCTTTAGAGCCACATCCTACACCTGGCAATAATACAAATCCCAACATACCTACCTACAATCTTGACAATGTTCCTGACCCAAACGATCCGAACAGCAGTTATGAGATTATTGTCATAGATGATGATGGCTATCCTCTTGGACATTTTGTAAAGAAGACAAAGCCTGACAAGCTGAAAGAGTACGTGCTTAAAGATGATGGTACCCCTCTGTCTCATTTTATACAAAACAGAGCGAAGAGAAGACTCCCAAGAACAGGTGGGGCAGGAACTCTTTTGTATTATGAGCTTGGAGCAGGACTACTCTTAATAGCTGTGTTTACAGGAAGAAAGCGTAAAGAGAAAAGAGAATAATAAGCAGTTTAACTCCCCCTATGCATAATATTGTACAGGGGGAGTAAGTCTATACTGCTACAATGGTGCAGACTTTTATGAGTTATGACTATAATCTGTGGTAAAAGACTGTCTTAATATGTAAATGTAAAATTATAGAAATAAAAGGCATGAAGTGTTAACTTTTTAACTTATTAGCCGATATAAGTAAGTGTGAGGAGTTATTAAAACATCACAAATGCTGTACTTTTATTACTCCAGATAAGCTTTTATGAATTGTGGTAATAAAAGAAAAAATAAGTTGAAGGAGGACTTTATGTGTCGAAATTATAAATATAGTGTTGTACGATTTATACTTATTTCAGTGATTATTTTGGCAGGATTTGGAAGTCCTGTGTATGCGAAAACCACGCCTTCTGCGGCTTATGATGAAACAAATACCGGAAAGGTAACGCAGTACAGTGCTACCGCATCAGCAAGTGCTGTAAGAGAGATAAAGTCAAATGGAGACAATGAATATGAGGTTACTGAGGATGGTACTCCTTTAGCCGGATTTAATGCAAATAAGGCTGATACATCACCATCAGACTCGATAATACCTGATGGCTGGTACTACTCAGTAGGAGCAATCCTGATTCTTGTTGCAACCTTTGCAAAAAGAAAGATGGAAGTTGAACATTAGTAATCAAAAGCCCTGCACATATATGTGCGGGGCTTTTGACTATGGTGGGATTTAAGAGACCACTGTAGTAGCAGGATTTCTAAGGTTGTCGAGGAACCATGTTGCATTTAAGCCCCAAAACTACACCTTCAACTTGCAGCCACATATTTTAAAAAACCTATTGACATTTCCCTCATAAACATTTATAATACCCTTGTTGTTTTGAGAGAAGTCTTGAAACTGATATGGCGAAGTAGCTCAGTTGGCTAGAGCACACGGTTCATACCCGTGGTGTCGGGGGTTCAAGTCCCTCCTTCGCTATGATACAGGGTGCCTGAGTTACAGCAATGTAGTCAGGTGCTTTTTTTATAACCAAGAACTGTGGGAGAATGTATGGAAAGAAGAGATAAGATAAACTATTACCTTGATATAGCGGAAGTGGTATCGCAAAGAAGTACCTGCCTTAGAAGACATTATGGGGCAGTCATTGTAAAGAACGACGAAGTAATTGCAACGGGATATACAGGGGCGCCAAGAGGCAGGAAGAACTGTTCAGATCTGGGCTTTTGTATGCGTGAGAAGTTAAAGGTTCCAAGAGGAGAGCGATATGAGCTTTGCCGCAGTGTTCACGCAGAGCAGAATGCCATCATAAGTGCTTCAAGGGAGGAGCTTATCGGAAGCGACATCTACATTGTAGGTATTGAAATGCGCGGTGGTGGCTATGTTGAGAATGCCAATAGCTGTGCTATGTGTAAGAGGGTAATCATCAATGCCGGCATAGAAAGAGTCTACATAAGAGATGATAAGGACAACTTTAGAGTAATAAGCGTGAATGACTGGATAGAGAATGATGACTCCCTAAGCGGTATGTTTGGCTACTAGATATAAGGAGAAAAATTGAGGTATTATATTTCAGATTTGCATTTTTTCCACGAAAAATTAAACAACGAAATGGACAACAGAGGCTTTAGAGATGTAGAAGAAATGCATAATTATATTATAAAGCGGTGGAATACCAGAGTAAATAAAAGGGATGAGGTCATCATACTTGGAGACCTCTCCTATGGTAAGGCGGAAGAAACCAACGAACTCCTTAGCAGACTAAACGGAAAGCTCTGCCTTATAAGGGGGAATCACGACAGTCTCTATCTTAAGAAGACAGCCTTTGACGAGAGTAGATTTGAATGGATTAAAGACTATACGGAGCTAAAAGACAATAACAGAAAGATTGTGCTTTGCCATTATCCCATTATGTGTTACAATGGGCAGTACAGACTTAATACTGAGGGAAAGCCAAAGACCTTTATGCTCTATGGTCATGTTCACGACACTCACGACCAGAGGCTCATAGAGGAATTTATAAGGATTACACGTGAGACCAAGTCCTGCTATAAGGACGGTACGGTTAAAAATATTCCCTGTAACATGATAAATTGTTTTTGCATGTATTCAGACTACACTCCCTGGACTTTGGACGAGTGGATAGTGTACTGGAGAGAAAGAGGAACGGTTGAATAATGAGAATAGGAAACGGATATGATGTACATAGGTTGGTAGAGGGCAGGAAGTTGATTCTCGGAGGTGTTCTGATACCATTTGAAAAGGGGCTCCTTGGGCATTCTGATGCCGATGTGCTAACCCATGCCATTATGGATGCCCTGCTTGGGGCAGCGGCAGAGGGTGACATAGGCAGACATTTCCCGGATACAGACGAGAGATATAAGGATGTGGACAGCCTTAAGCTCCTTGCTGTAGTCGGTAAAATTATTGAAGATAAGCTTTATGTAATAGAGAACATAGATGCAACCATTATGGCCGAGAGGCCAAAGCTTGCGCCTTTCATACCTGATATGGTCAAAAACATAGCAAAGACCTTAGGGATAGAGGAAAGTCAGGTAAATATCAAGGCTACCACAGAGGAAGGCCTTGGCTTTACAGGGACTGGAGAGGGGATGAAGGCTCAGGCAGTGTGTCTTCTTAAAGAAGCAATCAATGAAGATGATTATATGATGGGCGGCTGCGGTGGCTGCGGCGGCTGTGGAGGGTGCGGCAGATAATGGGATTTATTAAATTTTTTAAGGAAGAATGTGCTTCCATACGTCAAAGAGATCCTGCCATCAAATCAAAGTATGAAGTCCTGCTTTACCCGGGATTTAGAATAATGATGAGATATCGTATTGCTCATAAGCTTTACTTAAAAGGGCATTTTTTTCTTGCTAGAAAGATAATGCAAAAAGGGGCTGACAAGACGGGTATAGATATCCATCCTGGTGCAACAATAGGAAATAACTTCTTCATTGACCATGGCATAGGAGTGGTTATTGGTGAAACTGCCGTAATCGGCGATGACTGTACCCTTTATCAGGGAGTTACCCTTGGCGGTACCGGAAAGCAGACAGGGAAGCGCCATCCTACCATAGGCAACAATGTAATGATTAGTGCGGGTGCGAAGGTGCTTGGCAATATTACCATTGGAGATAACACTAAGATTGGTGCAGGAAGTGTGGTGCTTAAGGATATTCCGTCAAATTCTACAGTTGTAGGAGTGCCTGGAAGAATAGTTAAGCGAAACAATATCAAGTGTGAGCATATTGACCTTGACCAGATTCATTTTCCGGATCCGGTGCTTAGGGATATTACAGCCTTAAGAGAAGAGAATAAGAAGCTTAGAAAGAAGCTGGATAAGCTTGCTAAGAGTTTTGAAGAATATACGAAGGGAAGAGAAGATGAAAATACATAATACACTTACAAACAAAGAAGAAGAATTTACACCGATTGAGCCTGGTAAGGTAAAGATGTATGTCTGCGGTCCTACAGTGTATAACTTTATGCATATAGGAAATGCAAGACCTATCATTATCTTTGACACTATCCGCAGATATTTTGAATATAAGGGATATGATGTGAACTTTGTATCTAATTTTACGGATGTGGACGACAAGATAATAAAGCGTGCCAACGAAGAGGGTGTAAGTGCATCAGAGATATCAGAGAGATATATTAAAGAAGCAAAGACTGACATGGAAGGCTTAAATGTGCTTCCTGCGACCAAGAATCCCAAGGCTACCGAAGAGATAGACGGGATGATAGAAATGATAGAGGAGCTCATTAAAAAAGGCCACGCCTACGCTAAAAACGGCAGCGTTTACTTTAGAACCAGAAGCTTTGAGCCTTACGGCAAGCTATCCAATAAGAATATAGATGACCTTGAAGCAGGCGCGAGGATTGCCATCAATGATGAAAAAGAAGATCCTCTAGACTTTGTACTCTGGAAGCCAAAGAAGGAGGGAGAGCCTTTTTGGGTATCACCTTGGGGTGAAGGAAGACCGGGCTGGCATATAGAGTGTTCTGTTATGAGTAAGAAGTACCTTGGTGAGCAGATAGACATCCACGCAGGTGGAGAAGACCTTATCTTCCCTCACCATGAGAATGAAATAGCCCAGAGTGAGGCTGCAAACGGCAAAGATTTTGCCAAGTACTGGATGCACAACGGTTACCTTAGGATTAACAACGAGAAGATGAGTAAGTCTCTCGGAAACTTCATTACCATAAGGGATGTAAGCAAGGAATACGACCTTGGTGTGCTTAGGTTCTTTATGCTTGGAGCTCACTACAGAGGACCTATCAACTTCAGCCACGAGCTTATGGAGGCGGCTAAGACAGGGCTTGAGAGGATTACAAATGCGGTATCAAACCTTGATTTCCTCCTTGAAAATGCTGTATTAAGAGAGCTAACTGATGCAGAAAAAGAAACGAAAGAGAAAGCTTTAGCTTTCAAAAAGGACTTTGAAGCATCCATGGAGGATGACTTCAATACTGCTGACGCCGTTTCTGCTATATTTAACCTCGTAAAGCTTGCTAACTCTGAGATAAGTGCTGAATCTTCAGCAGAACTAATCAAAGAGATAAGAGGAATAATAGTGCTTTTATCTGATGTTCTTGGATTAAAGGTAGTAAAGCAAAAGGAGATTCTTGATGAGGAGATTGAGGCTCTCATAAAAGAGAGGACAGAGTCAAGAAAGGCCAAGAATTTTGCCAGAGCAGATGAAATAAGAGACATACTTACATCAAAGGGTATAGTTTTGGAAGATACCAGAGAGGGTGTTAAGTGGAAAAGGATATAGATATATCGGGACTTTCGGTAAATGAAATTGAAGGCTATTTTGACATTGAAGACAAGGATATAAGGAGCTTTTCCCCTCTTACCCTTGCCTACATAGGCGATGCCATTTACGAGGTTGTGATTCGTACTATAATTGTAGAAAAAGGGAATGCCCCTGTCAATAAGCTCCACCACAAGGCAAGCTCCCTTGTAAAGGCGACTGCGCAAAAAGAGACTATGGAAATCATACTGCCACTCCTAAGTAGCGAGGAAGAGGCTGTGTTTAAGCGTGGAAGGAATGCAAAGTCTTATACCTCTGCTAAAAACGCCAGTATTATAGACTATAGGATAGCTACAGGCTTTGAGGCTTTGATGGGATATCTTTATCTTACAGGTAAAAATGAGAGGATGCTTGAACTAATAAAGGCAGGCGCAGGTTCAAGACTATGAAGATATTAGGCTTATAGCTTACGGAATTTAAGGATTTATTGCAAATAATTATGAAACTGTGCTTTTTGCTAAAGGAGAAAAATGAAAGAAAATTATAATGATAATGAGGAGACTAGCCTTGTTATTTACGGTAGGAATGCCGTACTTGAAGCTTTTAGGTCAGACAGGACAATAGACAGGCTCTATGTGCAGGAGGGAGTAGCAGATGGAACCCTGCAGTCCATACTAAGGGCAGCCAAAAAGACTGATGCTATCATAAGCTTTGTAAGCAAAGACAGGCTTAATAAGTATGCTGAGGGAGACAAGCATCAGGGAGTTGTGGCTATGGCTGCAGCCTATGGGTATGCTGAGGTTGACGACATCTTAAATGCCGCCAAGGAAAAGGGAGAGCCGCCTTTTGTCATAGTTCTTGATGATATAGAGGATCCTCATAACCTTGGGGCTATAATAAGGACTGCCAATCAGGCGGGGGCTCACGGGGTTATCATTCCAAAGAGACATGCTGTAGGACTTACTGCCACTGTGGCAAGAACTTCAGCAGGTGCCATCAATTATACACCTGTAGCCAAGGTTACTAATATCAGCCGCACCATAGATGAACTTAAAGAAAAGGGAATCTGGTTTGCTTGTGCGGATATGTCAGGAGAACTTATGTATAACTGTAACCTCACGGGAGCTTTAGGACTTGTTATAGGCTCTGAGGGAAGCGGAGTAAGCAGGCTTGTTAAGGAAAAATGCGATTTTGTAGTAAGGGTGCCTATGTTTGGGCAGATTGATTCCTTAAATGCTTCAGTTGCGGCAGGAGTACTTGCATACGAGATAGTAAGGCAGAGACTTACCACAAATAAATAATGGGGATATTTTAGTTTATGAATTTTGAAAAATTCACAGACGAGGAGCTCTGTGAGAAGGCAAAAGAGGGAGATGTAGAGGCTGAGAGCTATCTTATAAACAAATATAAGAATCTGGTAAGGGGTAAGGCTAAAACCCTGTATCTGCTTGGAGGAGACAGAGAAGACCTGATACAGGAAGGGATGATAGGACTTTTTATTGCGGTAAGAGATTTTGACAAGTCAAAGAATGCTATGTTTTCAACCTTTGCCAATATGGTCTGCGAACGAAGGATGTATAACGCAATAAAGGCAGGGCAGGCAGGTAAAAACCGACCTCTTAATACCTATATTTCGCTATATGCAGGGCAGGCTACGGGAGAGGATGCAGATGATATAAAGCTCATCAACAATCTCCGTGCAAGCAGTCTCTTTGAACCTGAGGGCTTTGTGGTAGACAAGGAAAATACAATATTTCTACTTGAGAAGCTTAGCGAGTCCCTATCAAAGCTTGAGGAAGAGGTGCTTGATCTCTATCTGTCAGGAAAGGACTATGTGGAGATAGCAGAAGCTCTTGAGAGAAGTCCTAAGTCCATAGACAATGCGCTTGTAAGGATAAAAGCCAAGTTTAAGAATATAATTGAAAGCGAGAAATAGGAGAAGCTTATTTGATGAGTGACAAGTTTACTATAAAGCTAAATGACTTAAATCTAAAGCAGATAGCTGATTCAGGCCAGATATTTAGGATGAATGAAGAAGAGGAAGGGCTGTACAGGGTTTGGTTTAGAGAACACACTACTCTTGTAGAAGAAAAAGACGGAAGCTTTGTATTTCACTGCAGTGAGGAAGAATTTAATAAAGTCTGGTATGATTATTTTGATTTGGGACTGGACTATGCTAAGGTCAAGGCCTTGGTGGACGCGGAGGATGAATACTTAAAGACTGCCATAGAGCATGGCTATGGGATAAGGATACTGAGACAGGACCTTTGGGAGATAATCATTTCTTTTATAGTTTCACAGAATAACAACATTCCCCGTATAAAAAACAGTATAGCAAAGCTTTGTGCCTTAACAAAAGACGGAAGCTTTCCCTCTGCAGCAGTTTTAAGCCAGGTACCTGTGGAGGAGTTACATTCTTATGGTCTGGGTTACAGGGATGAATATATACATAGACTTGCTCTTAAGACGGTAAAGGGGGAGTTTGTGCCTGAAAGCCTCGTTGGACTTTCTTATGAGGAGGCAAAGAAGGCACTTATGGCAGAACATGGCATAGGTAAAAAGGTGGCTGACTGTATTTGTGTTTTTGGCCTTCATCACCTTAATGCCTTCCCTATAGACACCCATGTAAAGCAGATACTAGCCGCACATTATAAAGATGGCTTTCCTTTTCATAGATATAAAGGCTATGCCGCTATCATGCAGCAGTATATGTTCTACAATGACCTCTTAAACTCTAAAAAAGTTGCCAAAACAAGCCCACAGAAGGTAAAGAAAACAAAATCCCAATAAGATATACCACCTGTGGGAGGCAAGGATTATGTCTAGCACCAGCCGCCATCAAGAGAAATAATCTGACCGGTCAGATAATCATTTCCTGTGGCAAGACTATAGGTAAGCTCGGCTACTTCTTCGGGCTTTCCAAGTCTTGATGCAGGAATTTCGTCTATAAGGGCGGCAAGTTCATTATAGTCTAAAAAGCTGTTCATTTCTGTATCTATGGCTCCACAGGCTATGGCATTTACCTGTATATTGCTTGGGGCAAGCTCCTTAGAAAGAGCCTTAGTAAAGGAGTTCATTCCGCCCTTGCTTGCGGAGTAGGCGACCTCCATAGATGCGCCTACATTTCCCCAAACAGAAGAAATATTTATTATTTTACCTGCACTTTTTCTAACCATGTCAGGAATGACAAGGCTTGAGAGATTGTATAGAGAGGTAAGGTTGGTGTTTATTACCTCATTCCATTCATTAGGCTTCATATCTGAAAGCAGTCCTATATGAGATATTCCTGCATTGTTTACCAGTATGTCTACACTTCCAAGAGTGTTTTTTACCTCATCGACAAAATCTTTACAAAACTCATAATTTCCTACATCGCCCTGCCCCACTAGCACTGGCACACCTAAAGAGATGAGATAATCTTTGGTTTCTTCAAGCTCATCTTTAGATTTGTTTGCATTTATTGCTATCTTATATCCCTCTTTTGCAAATCTTGTGGCAATTGCCCTACCTATTCCCCTGCCTGAGCCGCTTATAAGTACAGTCTTATTCATCTTTCCTCCGATGTATATAATCCGCATTATACCCCGTGTTTACAGACTGAAAACAGTTTGTCCTACTTTGCCATCACAAAAGGATGTATACTATGGGGTGAAGAATCCGGGTTGCTTAATGTATTATACTTTTTGATACTTATATCTATGTTAGCAATAATTTTATAACTGTGCAAGTTAGTAGTGAAAATAGATGAAATTTATGTTATACTCTTATGTGGGGAATTCTTTCTCACATATTAACTTGTAGGAGGAGATTATGAAAAATAAATTGTTTGTTGTGCTTCTAAGTGCGACAGTAGGTATATCAACATTGTTTAGTACAGAGGCAGTAGCAGCGGCTAAGAACTACCTCTACACTTCAAAGAAACCTGTCACCAAGAAAACCATTTATGTGGGAGGAGGCAGTGTAAAGCTAAAGTATAATATCGGTGGTAAGACCAAGGGCATTAAAGGTACCTGGAAGTCGGATAATAAGGGTAGGGTTAAGGTAAGTAAGAACGGAAGCTGTAAGGCCGTAGGAAACGGGAAAGCCACAGTCAGCTTCAGATATAAACTTGGAAAGAAAACCTATACTCTAAGATGTAAGTTTACAGCAGAGACTAAGGCAGGTGAGGTAAGTCTTTTAAACGCCGCTGGAACAGCTGATGATGTCGAGGTAGAAAGCGGCTCTACCTATAGGTTTAAGTCCAAAATCACCCCTGTGGATGAGGCGCTTGAGATAAACGAAGGCATTAAGTCAACTGACAAAGTGTTCTATCAGCTTTTTGCGGATGAAGACGTTTTGACTAAGTCAAATCTTGGAACCATAGACAAGAACGGTATCTTTACAGCGGGGGATAAATCAGGAACCTTGTATGTGAGGGCTTCTGCAAAGAAGAGTACAACATCAAAGGATGATGTTGTAAGTGATTTAATTAAGATTAGCATTACAGGCGGCTCAAAGAGTGATGATACAAAGAAGGATGACAATACTTCCGCTAGTAATAATGTGAATGGAAAGCCTGCAAGGATTGAACTTTCTACCAATGCTATTGTAAGGGATATGACTGTCCAAAACGGTGTATTATTCGCAGATGTATATTTTAAGGTCATAGATGATAAGGGAAAAGAAATTACTGCAAGTCCTGATATTCTTAACGACAGGTTTAGCGTAACCTGGAAGGGAGACAGCGTTTCGGTAAATGAAGCAGGCAAGGTAACGCTGATTTTTCCTTCCAATATACCGAACCAGCCTACGCCAATTGGCTCCTCGGGAGAGCTTAAAATAAGCTATAAAAATGCTGACAACAGCGAGATTAGTGCTACACAGATTGTTAGAGTTGTACCGCCATCATTTATTATGTCTGCTGAGTTTAAGGGAATTTACAGATGCGTATACAGAAATACTGTAACATCTTCAGGTATATTTTACGAGCCTGTGGTTGACAAGGATGTAACAAAGCTTAAAAACGGCGATGTAATCAGGGATTTTGGGAGCAATGTCTGGGTAAATATGAATCCTGACAGTTATTATCTGCTTATCAAGGTATCCGATAATTACGGTAACAACATTAACACAATGGGGCTTAAGGATACTAAGCTTTCTGTGTCTGCAACAGGAAGTGCCTTGGTAAGTGTAGATACTGTGCTTGAAAATGGAGTAGAAACCAAGGAGTCAATAAGGCCTATAACAGTTGACGGTGTTAGTTATCTGACCTATCCTTTAAGTGCAGGCACTGTTAAGTCGGGTGAAATAAACATAACCATACAGGGTGGTTCTGTAAGACAGGTCATAAAGAAAACAATAACCGATGGAAGTACTTTAAGTATATTCTACTTCACCGGCAACAATAATTACTTAGGTCAGGACAATATTGTGCCTTATGCCCTTTATACAAGCAGTGGGGCAGCAATAAAAGACTATAATTCAGTCCTTTATTACCTTGGACTTACAGATCAGTTCAATCAGGGAGTGATTATCCTTCCTACTGACTCAAAGGTTATGTCCTCTTCTAAGGGGTCAACTTTTACGATAAGAAGAAATGCCATTACCGGGGAGGCCGAGATTCACTATCAGCCAAACCCCAACGTACTTATAAACGGAAATGTGATGCAGGATTTTGGCACGGATGAAATCACGGTATTAAAGGGATTTGGGCCAAATCTTGAGAAAAAATTACAACTGATTGTTACCAGAAAGAGGTAGTAAGGCGGATGACTAAGAAAGTAGCAAAGATATTCGTGTTAACAACAATCATAATTATGTTGTTAATTATTGCTTTATTACTTGTCTACATCTATAAGTTTAAGGATGCAGATAACGGGAGCGGAGAGAATACAAATAATACTAAGAAAGATATTAAAATAACTCAGACTACTCTGCTAAATAAAGCCCTGCCTGATGCGGCTACCGAAGAGGTTATAAGAGGTATAATCTTCATAGGTGATAAGGAGGACAAGGAACTTATAAGTTCTGCTTATTTTGTAAACTTTGACAAACAGGAGAATAAAATCAGTTTTTATAGTTTCCCGGGAGACATGAAGTTTGAAGTCTCAAATGAGCTATTCAAAGAGATATCCACCTCACTTGCCGATGTGCCACAGGTACTTACTTTGTCGCACCTGTATAAGTACAGTAAGAATAAACAGGGGCTTAAGGCTGGGATGTTGATGCTTGAGGACTACCTTGAACTGGGTATCTCACATTTTCTATTCTTAAGTGCAGAAGATGCCGACAAAGTATTCTACTTTAATACAAAGGGTGACTCTACATTTTTACAGACCTTCATAAATAGTGTTATAAACGCGGATAAAAATGCGAAGTCCGAATTTGTTAAAAGCCTGTATAACAGCAAGTTCACAGATATTAAAAAGAGTACCTATGTGGATATCTTAAGTAAACTACAGGAAGTAAGTAAGGACAACATCAGGTTTATCTCCATACAGGGGGAGAGATTTGATGGAGGTGTGATTATTAAGAAAGAAGATATAGTAAATATGCTGTCTTCGGGCAGTAAATAAAATTAGAGAGGTTAATTACTAAAATGATTCAGACAATTACAAAGATGCAGAAATCCAAATACAGAAAGTTATTCGATGTTGTATTAATATTACTCGGAACCTTTTGTATGTCAGCACCGGTAAAGCTTATCTACGAGCCAATGAAGATGGTTATGGGAGGCTTTGGAGGCTTCGCTATAGTTATCAAGTATTTTGCGCAGAACTTCGGGCTTGATATTCCTGTATGGCTAAGTAACGCCCTGTTAAATGTACCGGTATTTATCATAGCTTTGATTGTACTTGGTAAAGACTTTGTGGCTAAGACACTGCTTGGTGCAGTTGCATTTGCCGCCTGGCTCTATGTAATCCCTACCTACAATTTGTGTGGTGGAGACTATTTCCTTGCAGTAGCACTCGGAGGCTTGCTTGACGGTGTAGGCATAGGACTTATCTTCCTTACCAACTCCACCAGTGGTGGTACTGATATGGTAAGTGCCATTGTCCACAAGTTCCTTAAACACTATTCAGTACCAAGTATTCTCTTTGTAGTAGACGGACTTATAGTCGTACTCGGTGCCTTCGTACTGGGCTTTAGAAATGCAATGTACGGCATTATTACTATATACGTATTAACCAAGATATCAGATACCATGCTTGAGGGTGTGAAGTTTGCTAAGCTTGTATATATAATATCAGACAAATATGACGAGATAGCAAAGCTTATAATGAGTGAGATGGACAGAGGCGTAACAGCTCTTTCTGCAAAGGGAATGTATACCAACAATGATAAAAATATGCTTTTTTGTGTAGTTGGCAAGAAAGAGATTGTAAAGCTTAAGGAAATCGCATCTATTACTGATCCTAAGGCCTTCATCATAGTAAGTGATGTAAGAGAAGCCTTTGGAGAGGGCTTTATAGAGTATTCACACAATAGTGCGGTTAAATAAAATCAAATCAAGCCACCTGACTAAGGAGAGAAGACTATGGGATATGTATTGGGAATAGACCTTGGAACAAGTTCATTAAAAGGACTTTTGATGAATAAAAGCGGTGAAGTAGTGGCATTTGCAGGCGCAGACTACCCTCTGCTTCATCCTAAGAAGGGCTACAGTGAGCAAAACGGTGAAGAGTGGATAAAGGCCTGTGAGGTTGTATTTAGTAAACTTCTTGAAAAGGTTTCTGATTTTAAGAAAGAGCTTGAAGGAATAGCTATATCAGGGCAGATGCATGGTCTTGTTACCCTTGATGAAAATTATAATACAGTAAGGCCTGCAATACTTTGGAACGATACCCGTACGACGGCTCAGTGCGCAGAGATTATGGAGGGCTTTGGAGAAAGACTTATAGAAATTACCAAAAACAAAGCCCTAGAGGGATTTACCTTACCGAAGATACTCTGGATGAAGGAAGAAGAGCCAAAGCTTTGGGAAAAGACAGCTCATATCATGCTGCCAAAGGACTATCTTATCTTCAGGCTTACAGGAGAACTTGCAACAGACTACTCTGATGCAGCAGGAACTCTGCTCTTAGATGTGGCGGCAAAGAAGTGGTCTGATGAAATCCTTGAGAAATACGGCATTGATGCAAAAATTCTTCCAAAGCTTTACAATTCGATTGACTGTGTTGGAAAAGTTAGTCCTGAATATAGAGAGAAATTTGGCTTTGAAAAAGAAATAAAGGTGATGGGAGGTGGTGCAGACAATGCCTGTGCAGCAGTAGGCTCAGGTATAACTGTAAGTGGACTCGGTATGGTAAGCATAGGTACATCCGGAGTATTCTTGTCATATGAAGAAGAGGCGCACAGCCACTATAAGGGACAGCTGCACCTTTTTAACCACGGTATCCCGGATGCGTATTACTCGATGGGAGTGACTCTGGCAGCAGGACATAGCCTTAACTGGTTTAAGGAGACATTTGCTCCTAATGAAAGCTTTGAAGAGCTGCTTTCTGACATCCGAAGTATACCGGCAGGCTCAGATGGCTTGCTTTTTGCCCCTTATATAGTGGGGGAGCGTACTCCTTATGCTGACAGCAAGGTTAGGGGAAGTTTTACAAGGATAGATACAACTCATACCAGGAGCCATTTTGCAAGGGCGGTTCTTGAGGGAATAACCTTCTCATTGAGGGATTCTAAGGAGCTTATGTCGGGGCTTACAGGAAGAAAATTTGATAAGATTCTTTCGGTAGGGGGAGGAAGTAAGAATAAAGAGTGGCTGCAGATTCAGGCAGATATCTTTGATACTGAAATTATAACCCTTACCACAGAGCAGGGACCGGGACTTGGAGCAGCTATGATGGCAGCAGTGGGTCTTGGTTGGTTTAACAATCTAAATGAATGTGCCGGGACCTTTGTGCATTACAAATCAGCCGCTCATCCAAAGAGTGAGAATGTCCGTAAGTACAATGAGGTTTATGAAAGCTACAAAAAAGTCTATGAGGCGACAAAGGATTTGTAGATAAGATGATAATAAAAAGCTCAATGACAGTGATGATTCATTGCCATTGAGCTTTTTGCCTGATAGTAAATCTAGGAGAAACTCCCTATTAAAAATTCTCTCTCAGTATCCGCAGTGTGAGATAAGTAAATGTCACTTAAGTCTAAGCATCACCAAATAATGTCTGATTTAGTGCAGACTGTAGATATTCCTGTCTTCCGCTACCAGGCATCTTAGGAGAACCCATATTCTCAGCATAAGCTGCAAGTTCTTCAAGGCTGGCTGACTTGGAGCGGATTTTCTTACCTATTTCACTCTCAAAGCTTTCGTAACGCTCTTTTATAAAGTTGTCAAGAGTGCCTTCTTCAATGAGCTTAGCAGCCTTTATAAGACCAAGGGCAAAGCTGTCCA
Source organism: Catonella sp. (assembly GCF_057250765.1). Taxonomy (NCBI): domain Bacteria; kingdom Bacillati; phylum Bacillota; class Clostridia; order Lachnospirales; family Lachnospiraceae; genus Catonella; species Catonella sp. The sequence continues at coordinate 30,428 of NZ_DBHIEC010000009.1, read as the reverse complement.
TACCGAGTATGAAGCCATAGAACATATCTTCATAGGTATAGCTTGGGCGGCGGTTTTTTGCATCAAAGTTAAATCCACCTGTAAGTCCGCCATTTTTAAGAACCTCATACATGCACATTGTTGTATCATATACATCGAATGGGAATTCGTCGGTATCCCAGCCAAGAAGGGTATCGCCCTGATTTGCATCAACACTTCCAAGCATGCCGTTTATAGCAGATATACGAAGCTCATGCTGGAAGCTGTGTCCTGCAAGAGTAGCATGGTTTGCTTCTATGTTTAACTTAAAGTCTTTATCAAGGCCATAGCTTCTAAGGAAGCCTATTGCTGTTGCTGCATCAAAGTCGTACTGGTGCTTCATTGGTTCCTTTGGCTTAGGCTCTATGTAAAAGTCTCCCTTAAAGCCTATGCTGCGTCCGTACTCTACGGCCATCTTCATAAGGTTTGCTATATTTTCCTGTTCAAACTTAACATCTGTATTAAGTAAGGTTTCATATCCTTCTCTACCGCCCCAGAATACATAGCCGCGGCCTCCAAGCTTAACTGTAATATCAAGAGCCTTCTTTATCTGTGCTGCAGCAAAGCAGTATACATCAGCACTGTTTGTAGAGCCTGCACCATTTACAAATCTTGGGTTGCTGAACATATTGGCTGTTCCCCAAAGGCACTTAATATCAGTTCCTTTCATTTTCTCCAGTATGTAGTTCGAAATCTCATCAAGGCGGGCATTTGTTTCCTTTATGTCTTCTGCCTCGGGAACAAGGTCAACATCATGGAAACAGAAGTATTTGATCCCAAGCTTCTCCATAAATTCAAATCCGGCATCCACCTTAGCCTTTGCATGTTCCATACTTCCATTTTCAGTACCAAAGTCCTTGTTTGCTGTACCTCGTCCAAACATATCCGCTCCTGTAGCACAGAGATTGTGCCACCAAGCCATAGCAAAAGGAAGGTGCTCCTTCATTGGTTTTCCGAGTATTATTCTATCCGCGTCGTAGTAGCGGAAAGAAAGAGGATTCTTTGATTTTGGCCCCTCGTAGGCAATTTTAGGTATATTGTTAAATAATTCAGCCATAGTACTTCCTCCTATAAAAAGTATTATTGTTTACTACAATAAGAATTATAAAGTTTGAATATCGAAAGCTTTTGCGTTTGCATCCTTATAATGCGAACTGTAGTTAATTGCTTCATAATTGGATTATAGACTTAAGTAGCACTATTTACAATTATTTTTATGCGATTTCAGTACGACAATCTTGCGATTTCAATAAGAATTAAACTACTTACAAGTTTGATTGTATTTAATTAAATTTAGTTTAATTGTAGAGTGAATGATGGGCTTTGTATTTGTAAACTTAAAAATGAAGTAAAAATTACCTAAAAAATCCTCAAAAAATTGTGCAAATTTTCTATTCAGTGCGCACTTTTAATGTTTTTAGGACAAATGTAACAAAAAAAAGGTTTCGATTTTGTGTAAAAAAAGAATGGTTTAGTTGACTATAATGGTGTATTATGTATTCATAAAGATTTGTTCACTATTATTACTTTACATAGATTGTTTAAAATCTGGTAAAAAGTTTATAAGGGAGGAAGCTATGGCAAGTTTATCATTAAGAAACGTAACAAAGAAGTATCCAAACGGTTTTGAGGCTGTTAAAGAATTCAATCTTGAAATCGCAGACAAAGAGTTCATCATTTTTGTTGGACCATCAGGTTGTGGTAAGTCTACAACACTCCGTATGATTGCAGGTCTTGAAGAGATTTCAGGTGGAGATCTTTACATTGGAGATAAGAGAGTAAATGATGTTGAGCCTAAGGACAGGGATATCGCGATGGTATTCCAGAACTACGCTCTTTATCCACATATGTCAGTATTTGATAATATGGCATTCGGACTTAAGCTTAGAAAGACTCCAAAGGAAGAGATTAACAGACTCGTTAATGATGCTGCTAAGATCCTTGACCTTGAGAAGCTTCTTGACCGTAAGCCAGCAGCTCTTTCAGGTGGTCAGAGACAGCGTGTTGCTATGGGACGTGCTATCGTTCGTAATCCTAAGGTATTCCTTATGGATGAGCCTCTTTCAAACCTTGATGCTAAGCTTCGTGTACAGATGCGTATCGAGATTAGTAAGCTTCATCAGAGACTTGAGACAACCATTATCTACGTAACACACGATCAGACTGAGGCTATGACACTTGGTACCAGAATCGTAGTTATGAAGGATGGTTATATCCAGCAGGTAGATACACCTCAGAACCTTTACGAGAAGCCTGTTAATAAGTTCGTTGCAGGATTTATCGGTTCTCCTGAGATGAACTTTATCGATGCTCTTGTTAAGAAAGAGGGCGAGACAGTTACCCTTGAATTTGCAGGATTTAAGGTTAAGGTTCCTAACGAGAAGGCTAAGGCTCTCATTGAAAAAGGATATGATGGAAAGACAGTTGAGTTTGGTATTCGTCCTGAGGATATCCATGATGAAGAAGTATATATCAATAGCTCACCTGATACTACTTTTGATGCTACTATCAGAGTATATGAGCTTCTTGGTGCAGAAGTATTCCTCTACTTCCCTGTTGGTGATGTAGAGTTTACTGCAAGAGTTAACCCTCGTACTACCGCAAGAGTAGGAGATGCAGTTAAATTTGCGCTTGATCTTTCCAAGATGCATATCTTTGACAAGGAATCAGGTCTTGCAATCGTGTTCTAATTAGCAAAATAATATAATAGTTATGCCGGTCTCATTAGAAATTATTAATATGAGACCGGCTTTTCTTTACATTTTGACAAATAAATGGTAGAATTAGAGTTGGGTTATTCAAATTACTCACAAAATTAACTTTGAATAGCTGATTATGCCTGTAGGGATTGGCATGTGAAACACTAAAACAATAATATGCGGGGTGAGCTAATGATATCAAATCAGATTTTACAGAGCACCATAGAAGGACTTAAGGGAATCACAAGAGTTGATCTCTGTGTGATGGATACTGAAGGAAAGAATCTTGCTTCTACTTTTGATGGCGCGGAACAGTATGAGGAAGCAGTACTTAATTTGGTGGAGTCACCTGCTGATAGTCAGGTGCTTTCCGGCAATCAGTTCTTCAAGGTTTTTGATGAACAGCAGCTTGAATATATTATCATTGCCAGAGGTGACAATGATGATGTGTATATGGTGGGAAAGATTGCAGGATTCCAGATTCAGAATCTTATCGTTGCCTATAAAGAAAGATATGATAAAGATAACTTTATTAAGAATCTTTTACTCGACAATCTTCTTTTGGTTGACATCTACAACAGATCAAAGAAGCTTCACATAGATATTGAAGCAAGGCGTATTGTATTCCTTATTGAGACTAAAATCGAGAAGGATTCAAATGCACTTGAGACAGTTAGAAGCCTCTTTTCAGGAAAAACAAAGGATTTTATTACAGCTGTTGATGAAAAAGATATAATTGTGGTTAAGGAGCTTGAACCGGAAGAAGACTATGCAGATATGGATAAGGTAGCCAAGACTATGCTTGATATGCTAAACGCTGAGGCAATGTCTTCAGTGAATATTTCTTATGGTACTATAGTTCCTGAGATTAAGGATGTATCACGTTCTTATAAAGAAGCTAAGATGGCTCTTGATGTTGGCAAGATTTTCTATGCTGACCTTAATATAGTAGGTTACAATACACTTGGAATAGGAAGACTTATATATCAGTTACCTATGCCTCTTTGTAAGATGTTTATTAGAGAAATATTTGAAGGTAAGTCTCCTGATGAGTTTGATGATGAGACACTTTCAACCATCAACAAATTCTTTGAAAACAGCTTGAATGTTTCTGAGACATCCAGACAGCTTTATATCCATCGTAATACCTTGGTATACCGCCTGGATAAGCTTCAGAAAATGACTAATCTTGATATAAGAGTGTTTGATGATGCTATTACATTTAAGATTGCACTTATGGTAGTTAAGTACATGAAATATATGGAGAATCAAGAATTCTAATGGCTAAAAATAGTAGAAGAAAAAGGCTTTCAGAGAATAAGAGATTATTCTCTGAAAGTTCTTATAAGTATAGGAATCCTGATGAAGACGTTCCTGCCATTATGCTTGTGAATGTCACAAAGGATTATTCATCAAAGAATAACGGTGAAACAAATTCACTTAAAGAGGTTAATATAACCATAAAAAAAGGTGAATTTGTTTTTGTAATCGGAGACAGTGGTGCCGGTAAATCAACCCTATTAAAACTCCTTATGAGGGAAATAAGCCCAACCAAGGGAAAGGTGTATGTCAACGGTAAGAACTTAAAGAGGCTAAAGCATAATCAGGTAGCAAAACACAGGCGGAATGTCGGGATGGTATTTCAGGACTTCAGACTCTTAAAAGACAGATCCGTGTATGAAAACGTAGCCTTTGCCATGCAAATAGTAGAGAAGGAACCTAAGGTCATAAAAGAGACCGTTCCTAAAATGTTAGATATAGTAGGCCTGGCTGATAAGGAAAAGGCATTTCCAAGGGAACTTTCAGGCGGCGAACAGCAGAGAGTAGCCCTTGCCAGAGCTTTGGTTAATGAGCCAATTATGATCCTTGCAGATGAGCCTACAGGTAACCTGGACCCAAAGAATTCCTGGGAGATTATGAATCTGCTTGAAGAGGTCAATAAAAACGGAACTACCGTTGTCGTTGTTACCCACAATATTGAAATTGTGAAACTGATGAATAAAAGAGTAATTGAATTAAAAAATGGCGAAGTAGCCGGTGATTGGATAAACGGTGTAAATGATGAAAATTCGAACTTTAGTTAATAGTTTTAGGGAGGGGTTAAAGGGTATTCGCAGGAACAGAATGTTTTCTTTAGCATCTGTGGGTACCATAGTCGCCTGCCTATTTCTTTTTGGTCTGTTTTTCTTTATTGTAACCAATGTAGAAAACATAATGAAATCTGCAGAGGGAGGCGTGGGGATTACGGTTTTTTTTGAAGACGGCATCTCAGATGCCAAAAAGAAAGAAATAGGAGCTAAGATAGAGGCTAGGAAGGAAGTAAGGGAAGTTAAGTATGTATCGGCTGATGAGGCCTGGAAACGGTATAAAGAGACTTCGCTAAAACCTGAGCTTGTGGAAACTTTTGGTAATGACAACCCACTTGCAGGAAGCGATTCATATACTGTGTTTGTGAAAAAAATTGAGAATCAGGCGGAGATAGTTAATTATATAAGTTTTCTTGATGGAGTGAGGAAGGTCAACAGCAGTGGCAGCACAGTTTCCGGTTTTACTGCTATTAATTCTCTTGTTGGAATTATATCGGTAACTATCATTGGACTTCTTCTCTCGGTCGCTATTTTCCTTATAAGTACGACTATAGCCATGGGTATATCAGTAAGAAAAGAAGAAATCTTCATTATGAGGATGGTAGGCGCTACAGATTTCTTTATAAGCGCTCCATTTATAATTGAAGGTGTAATCATGGGTGTTGTAGGTGCGGCATTGCCACTTATTCTGCTTTACTTCATCTATGAGAGGGTAGTTGATGTACTTACTGAGAGGTTCAATGCCCTCGTTAACGTACTTGTCTTCATTGATATTAAAGAGGAGTTTGCGGTACTTGTACCGCTTTCACTTGCAATTGGTGTGGGTATAGGCTTTGTAGGAAGTTTCTTTACGGTTAGGAGGCATATAGATGTATAAAAAGAAGGCAGTTTTATTCTCACTGATTTTTGCACTTACTGCTTCATTTGGTGGGAATATTGCCACTCCTATGGCTGATACTATTAAAGAGCAGAAGGCACAGAAAAGAAAGCTTGAGAAAAAGAGGGCAAAAGAAGCTGAGAGGATAGAGAAGTTAAAAGCACAAAAAGTTGAGATTGAAGATGCCATAAAGAAGTTGGATGAAAAGAAGGAAGTTATAGAATTAAATATATCTGATTATAATACCAGGATAGACAAGATGGAGAAGACCATAGCCAAGGTGGAAGTAGAGATAAAGGCGGCCGAAAAGGTCGAAAAAGACCAGTACGATATAATGAAGAAAAGAATCAGATATATGTATGAAAACGGAGAATCTGATTATCTTGATATTATTCTTGGTGCTAAGTCTGTTGAAGACCTTCTTAACCAGGGTGAGTATATGGCAAAGATATCAGACTATGACAACACCCTTCTTGACAGATACAAAGAGGCTAAGAGGATAGCTAAGGAAAAGAAGGTAGAGAAAGAGGAAAAGCTTGCAGAGTTAAATATGACACTATCCGAACTTGAAGTAAAAAAGGCTGAGAATGAAAGGCTTGCAGAGGCAAAGGGAGTTCAGATAGAAAAGTTTGCGGCCCTCATAAAGGAAGCAGGAAATAAAGTAAGTGAATATGATCTTGAAATAGATAAAAAAGAGCAGTACATAGACAAGCTTATTGCAGCTGCTGAGAAAGCTGACAGAGAGAGAAGGGAAAGAGAGGCAAGAGAAGCAGCCGCAAGGCTTGCCAATCAGTCTAATCAAACCGGACAGATTGTAACCGGCAAGGCATCTGCATCCGGTATGATATGGCCTATGCCTTACAGCACACGTATTACTTCCGGTTTTGGATACAGGAGTGAGGTAATGTTTGGCTCAGGGACCTTCCACAACGGGATTGATATAGCGGTAAATGCAGGAACGCCTATCATCGCTGCCAAAGCAGGCAGGGTAATAGGAGCGGGATACCACTATTCTATGGGAAATCATGTAATTATTGACCATGGAGGAGGGGTATATACTGTTTATATGCATGCTTCAAAGCTTCTTGTGTCTGTAGGACAGGAGGTTAGTAGAGGAGAAACTATAGCACTTGTTGGTAGCACAGGTATGTCTACGGGACCACATCTTCACTTTAGTGTAAAGATAAACGGAGCTTATGTGAATCCTCTTAAATATGTATCACCGTAATGTTTGGCTTATGTAATGGAGATGACGGATGAAAGATAATAAAAAGTTTTTTTTAGGCGTATTCATTGGAATGATTGTGATGGTGTTGTTAGCTGTGGGATTGGTAGACCTCGCATTTCAAAACCGTAATGTGAGAATGCTGCTCTTTGATACAGTAAAGAAGATGTCAACCATTTCTTCTGAGGAGACTGGAGCTGAAAAGTCAGGTAAGGTCTCAGGAGCTGCTATTGATTGGAATAAGGTGACTGATAAAGAGGAAGAAATATACAATACCATCGATGATTATTATCTTAATGGAATAGATAACGACAAAATGAAGGATGGAATCTACAAGGGAATGGTTGACAGTCTTGGAGACCCTTATACGGTATATTACAATTCTGAAGAATACAAGCAGTTTACCTCCTCTTCAAGCGGTACCTACAGCGGTATAGGAGTAGCAGTCAGCCAGAATGTGACCACAGGTGCCATCACCATAGTGAAGACCTTTAAGAAGGGATCTGGCGAAAAGGAAGGGATGAAGCCGGGAGATGTTATCTACAAGGTAGAAGGAAAGAAGATTGAAGGTCTTGAGCTCTCTAAGGTAGTGTCTATGATAAAGGGCGAAGAAGGTACCTTTGTCAAGGTAACGGTCCTTAGAGATGGTAAGGAAATCGAGTTTAACCTGGAAAGAAAGAAGCTTGAGGTAGACACCGTTAATTACAGGATGGAAGACAGAAGCGGCAAGAAGATAGGCTATATATCTGTTTCTGAATTTGATGAGGTTACGGCTTCACAGTTTAAGAATGCGATATCTGAGCTAAGTAAGGAAGGAATGGAAGGACTTGTGATTGACCTTAGAGACAATCCGGGCGGACTTCTTGATGTGACCTGTGAGATGCTTGACAGGATGATTAAAAAAGGACTTCTTGTATATACCGTTGATAAAAATGGAAACAGAGTTGATGAGGATGCCACTGACAACGATAGTTTTGACAAGCCGGTTGCCATCCTTGTAAATGGGAATTCTGCTTCCGCTTCTGAGGTATTCTCAGGTGCTATGAAGGACTATGATGCGGCTACTTTGGTGGGAACAAGAACCTTTGGTAAAGGTATAGTTCAGTCCATAGTTCCCTTTGGAGACGGTACAGCTATGAAGGTAACTGTATCAAAGTACTATACTCCAAATGGTGTAAATATCCACGGAACAGGTATTGAGCCTGACGTAGTGGTTGAGCTTAGTAAAGATGCAACTAAAAACGGAAAGTACGAAAGAAAATATGATAACCAGCTGGATAAAGCCTTGGATGTGGTTGTAGATAAGTTAAAGAAATAAAGAAAAAAATGAAATTTGATTTTCCATATCAAGTAGTGTATAATGGTTATTGTAACTAGTTAAACTAAAAAGGAGGTTTGTTATGTCAGTAGAAGATAAGCTTGATCAGGCTAAGGGTGCTGTAAAAGAAGGCTTTGGTAAATTGGTAGGGGATGCTAAAACAGAAGCAGAAGGTGCGGCTGAGAAAGCAGCATCAAAGGTTAAAGAAGTAGCAGAGAATGCTTCTGAGAGTGTTAAAGAAGTAGCAGAGAATGCTAAAGGTGCGGTAGAGGGCGCTATTGATGGCGTTAAAAATATTTTTGGCAAGGATAAAGAATAATCAAAAACATAATTCTGATTCTTGTCTGCTCTAAATGGGAATTTAAGTAAATATAACAAAGTTGTATTGATGGTGCTTGCAATAATTGTTTTGTTGTAGGCACCGTTTTGTATTTAGTTATGCAAATCCTGACTTTGGGTGTGAAAGCCTGATGGCAGGATTTTTTATGTGACAGGAAATTTCTAAGAAATTACCTATCACATAAAGACTCTCTCATATAAAATTATACAAAAAAAGCACATGAACTTCATATGGAATTCATATCACTGTGTTACAATGCAGTCATAAAGAAAGAGGAGAGACGATATGGCGGAAATATTATTCTTGGAAGATGAAGTAACAATACGAGAAGTAATTGCGGAATATATGAATGTAGCAGGGCATAAGGTGACAGAGTGCGGCAGTGGAGATGAGGCAGTGGAGAGACTCAAAGAAAAGAACTTTGATTTGGCTGTCCTTGATATAAAGGTACCGGGAATAAGCGGGCTTAAGGTGCTTGAATATATAAGGAATGAGCTTAAGTCAGATATGGGAGTAATTATGCTTACGGCTTATGAGGATATAAATACTCAGGTTGAAGCCTTTAACTTCTTTGCGGATGACTATATAACCAAGCCAGCTTCACCTATTATTCTTCTTAAAAGGATAGATGTGCTACTTAGAAGAATAAAGAGTGAGAGCAGTATGAAAGAAACTTCACTCGTTATAGATGATAAGGCCTACAGGGCTTATTTTGAAGGGAAAGACCTGAGTCTTACAGTGAGTGAATTCCTACTCCTAAAGACACTTCACGACTTACCTAATCAGGTTTTATCAAGGGAACAGTTAATACTAAGTATCTTTAATGAGGATTACATAGGAAATGACAGGATAATAGATGCTCATATAAAGAATTTGAGAAAGAAACTTCCTGTAAATGTCATAGATACTGTCATAGGTATAGGGTACAGGTGGAAGGAGGATTAAATGAAGCTTGCAAATAAAAACTTATTATACAGCATAGTCCTCGGCTGTGCTGTAGGAGTATTCATCATAGGATATCTCCTACTTATGCTGCCTTCTCTTTATACTTCATATAAAAAAGAGGCTAATTATGATGACTTTAAGAAGTCCTTTATAAGCTTCATAGAAAGTGAAGGAAATTCTGCAAAGGGCATTCCTACTAAAAGTATCGGGATAAAGATACCGATAGATGGCTATGTTATAGAGCTTTCCAACAATTCTATGAAGGGGAGGATAGAAATTAAAGACAAAGACTTAAGAAAGATGCTAGATAAGCTAAGGGAAGGCTTTAAGAATATAGGTGAGGGGATTGATAAAAATAAGATAGAGGACTATGGAAAAGATTTTGAAAAGATAATTGAAAAGTTCAAGGATAAGTTTGATAAAGATAGTTTTGCTGGGAATGATATAATGAAGGTTGACCTTGAGTACAACAACAATTCTACGGATTTTTCAGAAGAAAATGCCAAGTTTAACAGCCTTGGAGGCTCATCCTTCATTGTTGAAAGCAGTGTTAGGGATGAGGTGAATAAGATAGATTATACTACATTTTTAGGGGTAAACAAGGGAGAAAAATACTATTTGATTGAGATGGCTGCGGCGGTTTCACCTTCAGTAACAGATATTATACCTGTTATATTTAGCCTGCTTCCTGTAATCATCCCTGTACTCCTTCTCCTTATCTTCATAACCTCAGGCCTCTATTCCAAAAACATAGTAAAGCCTATTACCCTGCTTTTGCAGGACGCTGACAACAGAAGGGGAAGCAAGGGATATATAGAGCCTATAGTTGTAAAAGGAAGTGATGAAATAGCGGGACTTGCCAACTCTCTCAATCTTTTGTACAAATCTCAGGAAGAGGCATACGATAAGCTTAATAAAGAGGGCGAAAGAAAAGAGATATTTATGAGGGCATTTTCGCATCAGCTTAAAACACCGGTGACTGCTGCTACTCTGCTTACTGACGGCATGATAGAGAATTTCGGGAAATTTTCTGATAGGGATAAGTATTTGCCTGAAGTTAAGAAGCAGCTTACAGTTATCAGGCAGATGACTGATGAGATACTAAGGATTAATCATATAGCGGACAACATCACACCGGTAAATGTATCTGTAGAAGAAATGGCGAATCAGGCTCTAAACTCAGTAAGGACTATGACAGAAGTTAAGAATATAAAGACAAGCTGTGTGGGAGAGGCTGATTGGTACTGTGATCCTAACATACTAGAACAGATTCTTGCAAATCTCATCGGAAATGCAGCTAAATATACCGAAGAAGCAGGAGAGATTTGTATTTTGATTTCAAATGAAAGAATAGAAGTTACGAATCAGCCTGCTCATATAGATGAGGACATCAAAGATTCATTATTTGAAGCCTTTGTGACAGGGGGAAAGAGTGAAGCAGGCCATGGCCTTGGACTCTATGTGGCAAAGTATTTTGCAGAACTATCAGGCTTCATTTTAACCTGTGAAAACACAGGAGATAAGGTTGCTTTTACCATAAAAAGAAAGGAAGAGCCGTTATGTTAACATTGGATAGAGTGAAGGTGAGTTTTAAGGATAAGGTTGCCCTTGACCTTGGACGAACCATAGAGATAGCTGATAATGACAGAGTTGGGGTTATCGGAAGCAATGGAGCAGGAAAGACAACCCTTATAAAGAGTATACTTGGTATAGTCAATTATCAGGGGAGCATAAAAAGGGGGATAGAGGCAGACAAGATAGCTGTTCATATGCAGCAGAATGAATACATAGATACAGTTCCTCTAAGAATTATTCTGGAAATGCTGATAGGAGGGCGTATAAAGAATAATAAGAAGATTCTTGAAATGATAGACTTCTTTGAATTTGAACCCTGCCTTAATAAAAGGTGGAAGCAGTTATCGGGAGGACAAAAACAGAGATTTACTCTGATTTTGGTGATGTGTGCAGAAAGTCCTATCACCCTACTTGACGAGGTTACCTCAGGTCTTGACTTTGAGACCAGACAGAAGCTGATGAAAAAGTTGGTACAGTGGTATAAGGAAAGAAATACAACCTTGCTTGTGACTTCTCATTATTATGAAGAACTTGAGCATCTGGTGAATAAAATCCTTTATCTTGACTGTGGCAAGGTTATCGACTTTGGCAATAAAGACGACTTGTTTAGAAAATACTGTGGCAAGGCAGTTATCTTATGTGAAGAAAACAGTGTTACAAAAGAAATCGCAAAAAATCACAGGCAGATAGTAGCCCCTGAAGGTATGATAGCCCTTAGATGTGATGAAGCAGAGGATGAAATTGCAATCTCTAAAGCTCTTAGTAGTGTGAATGTAAACTACAGAAGGAGCAACAATGATATAGAACTAATGACGATTAATGCTAAGGCTGTGTATTATAGAGGAGGAAAAAGATGAAAAAATCGATGTTTTATCTTGTAAAATATGAGGTTCTAAGCAACCTGTACAATGGCTACTCCTTCTTTTTTGGAGCAATCTTTCCTATCTTCCTTATGGTAATCATATCAAAGGGAGCCTTAAATGATGTTCCGAGTAAATTAAAACCTGAACTGACCGCGGGCCTCTTAATAGGTATGTCAATGATAATTCCACTTTCCACCATGTTTCTTGGCTATGCAGCCACATTTTCAAATGAGCTTGAAAAGGATGTCCCTGTGAGGCTAAGTCTTTTCGGAATGTCGGGAACCAGGCTGTTTATGGGCAAGTTGATAGCTAACTATGTGTTCTTAACTTTTTGTTTTGCTTTATATCTTATAGGAACTCTATGCTTTGTCACGGTTGCATCTCCAAGACCTTTGGCAGTGCTTATCTGGGTTGTAACCATCTACATAATGTCAGGATTTTGTATCGCCCTTGCACATGGAATAGCAAATATAATCAGAAGATTTGGAATTACCTACGCTTTGGTTATGGCTATATATTTTACCATTATGGCTCTGGGAGGAATGATGGGAATTAGGCTTAAAGACCTTCCTTTGGAGCTTCAAAATATTAGCAAACTATTTCCATTCACTCACTTTAGTAATGGATACATAGATTTCTGGATGGGAAGAGATTATAACTTCGCCCCTCTCATCCACTCTCTTATCTTTTTTGCAGCAATAAGCATAGGAGTGATGATGATTTCGTTCAAGGTGAGGGGGAGAGCAGAGAGCTAATTGTATTTTTATATATCTGAAGGCTTTAAAATTCCTCCGGCTTGTTATACAATAGAATAAAATAAACCGGAAAGGTGATACGCTATGAGAGAAAATTGGAAATTTAGTGAACTCGAATATGTACGCCCTGATTTTGAACAGGTGAAAGAGAACTTGAAGTCATATATTAAAAAGGGAAGGGAGGCAGATAGCTTCACAGCTGCCTTGTCTGCCTATACTGAGTCAGAAAATGAAATCAATCATCTTATGATGATGTATACCCTTGTCTATATCAGACATACTTTAGATACCTCAGATAAGTTCTACGAAGAGGAGCACGAAGTGTTTAACGCACAGTTCCCTACCTTTGGGCCAATAAGTGTTGAAAGTGGAGAAGCATTAAATGAAAGTAAGTACAGAGCTGACTTTGAGACCAAATTTGGCAAGCAGTTCTTTGCAAGCATAGAGCTTGAAAAGAAGCGTTTTTCAGAGAAAAACATCCCTCTTTTGCAGGAAGAGGCTAAGCTCACGAGCGAATATCAGAAGATGATGGCTTCCTGCAAGATTAAGTTTGACGGAAAAGAACTTAATCTCTACGGAATACAAAAGTATTTCGAGCATGAGGACAGAGATGTAAGGAAGGCTGCTTTTCAGGCTTATTCTGACTTTTATCATGACAATGAAAAGCGTCTTGAAGAAATATGGGATGAACTTATTAAGCTTAGAAATGAGATGGGAAGAAACCTTGGCTTTGAGAACTTCATTCCTCTAGGCTACCTCAGACAGGGCAGAACTGATTATGGAGTAAAGGAAGTTGAAGCTTTTAGAAAACAGGTAGAAGACTATCTTGTGCCGCTTTGCATGGAACTCTATGGTGCTCAGGCTAAGCGTATAGGTGTAGATACCCTTTACAGCTATGATGAAAAAATGGCGTTTGCGGATGGAAATGCTGTACCTGCAGGTGATGATGACTTCATGATGGAAGAAGCTAAGAAGATGTATCACGAGCTAAGCCCTGAAACTGCGGAATTCATCGACTTTATGATGGAGCACGAGCTCTTAGACCTTAAAAATAAGCCTAATAAGGCATCCACAGGTTATATGACAAGCCTTGCACCTCTTAAGGCACCATTTGTATTCTCCTGCTTTAACGGAACCATATTTGACATGCTGGTTCTTACACACGAGTTGGGCCATGCTTTTGCAGGCTATATGGCTATGAGAAACCAGCCTATATCAGAGTATTACTCAGAGTCTACAGACATAGCGGAAATCCACTCAATGAGTATGGAGCAGTTTGCTTATCCTTATGCAGAGAGATTTTTTGGAAAGGATGCAGATAAGTACCGTTTCCAGCATTTACAGGATGCCATTACCTTCGTGCCTTTTGGGGTTGCGGTAGATGAGTTCCAGCATATCTGTTATGAAAAGCCTGAGCTTACTCCTAAGGAAAGAACCTATGAGTGGCATAAGCTTGAAGAAAAATATATGCCTTGGAGAAAATATGATGAATCAGATGAGTTTATGAATAGAGGCGGTTATTGGTATCATAAGCTGCATATTTTCCAAGAGCCTATGTACTATATCAATTATACTTTAACTACTATGGGAGCGATGGAGTTTAAGAAGAAATACGCTGAAGATAAGGAAAAGGCTTGGGAAGACTATCTTAAGCTTTGTAAGGTGGGAGGAAGCCTTAGCTATCTTGAAACCCTCAAATACGCCAATGTATCAAGTCCTTTTGAAGAAGGTTCAGTAGAGAAGTCCTGCTCCTATGCAAAGGAGATTCTGGAAGAAACCATCAAGTCAGGTAAGTGGGATTAAGCCCAAGCAGTTTGAAGCTGTAATGTACTGATAGGAGAAGACATTGAATAAAGTCAATTATCAAAAGCTTTTAGATGAAAAAATAGAAGAGTTTACTAGAGAGGGCAGGGTTCCTGCCCTCTTTCTACACGCCTGCTGTGCACCCTGCAGCAGTTATACTTTGGAGTATTTGAGTAAGTATTTTAATATTACAATTTACTTTTACAATCCTAATATTGATACTAAAGAAGAGTATGAAACCCGCATACAGGAGCTAGGCAGGCTGATAGAAGAGATGCCTCTTAAGCATGAGGTAAAACTGGTAAGTGGAGCATATGAGCCTGAGAAGTTCTATGAAATAGCAAAGGGCAAGGAGGACCTGCCTGAGGGCGGGGCAAGATGCTACCGCTGCTATGAACTTCGTATGGAGGAAGCGGCTAGGGCAGCTAAGGAGTACGGAGCGGATTATTATACAACAACTCTTTCCATAAGCCCTCATAAGAATGCAGACTGGCTCAACTCGCTTGGAGAAAGATTTGGAGAGAAATATGATATTCCTTATCTTTATTCGGATTTTAAGAAAAAAGGCGGATATCACAGGTCAGTACAGCTCTCTAGAGAATATGGGCTTTACAGACAGGACTATTGTGGCTGTGTTTACTCAAAAGAAGAAGCAGAAAGAAGAAATGAAGGTAGGGCAAATTGATGACCTACCTTTTGTTTATCTTCATCTTGATGAAAATATAAGAAATGAAACGAAATGTAATAATAGCCAATGTTAGAGCCAAAGGGAGAGGGCGTAGAGCTGCAATCTTGATTGGAAGCTTGTAGAGAAAGCCGTAGCAAAGTACCAGATGAAGAAGAATTCCTGCTGTAAAGGTAAACTTCAGTACGGTTAATTCAATTATGTCGTTATCGCTTTCTTTCTTTGGCTTATACTTACTTTTAAGGTTTGATAAAAGCAGCCAGTGGAGAGCATTGTAGAATATAAGGGTGAAGGCAGCGGCTGGATTGTAATTTCCCCAAAAAAGAAGTACAAGGAAAATTATAAAAAAGCTGATATTTATCAGGCTTCTGGTGAGTTTAAGGCTCTTAAACAGGACGAGAGTGTTTTTATCTTCCATAGGTTCTCCCCTTTATTTTACTTTCTCTGGCATTATACTATATTCTTAGACGGGTTTCAAATTTTCACAAATTCACATAAAGAATAAACTGAAATTTCTACTATCTTTTTTTGTGAATAGAGGGTATAATAGTTAAGTGTGACCTTAAATTGAGAATTAATGATATTTGTTGGAAGATAGATTGTTTGAGATAGGAAAGGAGTCTTGTTTATGTTGGGTAGTGATATCGGAATTGACTTAGGAACAGCAAGTGTATTGGTTTATATAAAGGGTAAGGGAGTTGTACTTAAAGAGCCTTCAGTTGTGGCTATAGACAGAGATACCAAGAAGGTAAAGGCTATAGGTGAGGAAGCAAGGTTTATGCTTGGTAGGACTCCGGGCAATATTATGGCTATTCGTCCTCTTAGACAGGGTGTTATATCTGATTATGATGTAACTGAGAAGATGATGAAGTATTTCATTCAGAAAGCGGGCGGCAAGAGATTTTTCAGAAAGCCCAGAATAAGTGTATGTATTCCTTCTGCTGCAACTGAAGTTGAGAAGCGTGCGGTTGAGGAGGCTACTTATAACGCAGGCGCTAGAGAAGTTGCCATTATAGAAGAGCCTATTGCAGCAGCTATTGGAGCGGGTATTGACATATCAAAGCCTTGTGGCAATATGATAGTTGATATCGGCGGTGGTACCAGTGATGTAGCGGTTATTTCGCTTGGAGGCTCAGTTGTAAGTGCATCAGTGAAAATAGCGGGCGATGACTTCGATGATGCTATTATCAAATATATGCGTAAGAAGCACAGCCTTCTCATTGGTGAGATGACTGCGGAAGAGATTAAGATAAAGATTGGTTCTGCATTTAAGCGTCCTGAACTTGTTACCCTCGATGTAAGGGGAAGAAATCTGCTTACAGGACTTCCAAATACAATCACAGTTACCTCTGATGAGACTCTTGAAGCCTTAGAGCTTCCTTGCAAGCAGATTGTGGATTCCGTACACCAGGTGCTTGAGAAGACTCCGCCTGAACTTGCTGCTGATATCGCAGACAGAGGAATAGTGCTTACAGGAGGCGGTGCTCTTCTTTGGGGTATGGAGCAACTCCTTGAGGCTAAAACAGGCATAAATACAGTAACTGCTGAGAATCCTATGAACTGCGTAGCCATTGGTACAGGAAAGTTTGTGGAATTTTTAAGTAATACAAATGGATTTAAAGAATAATAAGGGTTAAGAAATAGTTTCATATTGCCGATATATCCAGATGAAGAAAATTTATCCGAATTTATGGAGGAACTTAAATGCTAAGAAGCCTTTATACAGCCTACACCGGCATGATCAATGAACAGAGAAGACTGGATATAATGACCAATAATCTTGCGAACGCGACAACTGCAGGATACAAGATGGAAAGTACTTCAAGTCAGTCATTTGATAAAGTTTTGGGGATAAAAATCAGGGATGTATCGGAAGCTTACAATGATCACGCTATAGGACAGATGAGCCTTGGAGTGAAGATTGGTGAAGTATTTACCGACTACTCACAGGGGGCGCTTAGAGAGACTGCCGGGAAATATGACCTTGCACTTTCAGGTGAAGGGTTTTTCGCAGTTAGATTTGTGGATAAGAATGGAAATGAATCAACAAAGTATACCAGAGATGGAAACTTCAGACTTACAAAAGACGGTCATGTGACAGATGTATATGGCAATCAGCTTAGAACAGAGAGCGGAGTATTACAGGTGCCACTTGATTCTGAAGATATTTCCATAGGTGTAGACGGAACGGTTTCTGTAAATAATCAGGTTATAGACAAGGTGAAAGTAGTTGATTTTGAAAACTACGACTACATTGAAAAATTCGGTGATAACCTTTATCAGACTGTGGCAGGAGCTACAGAGAAGGAAGCTGAGGCACAGGTCTTACAGGGATATATAGAGCAGTCCAATGTAAACTCAGTTCGTGAGATGGTCAATCTGATAACTATAACAAGGGCGTATGAAGCCGGACAGAAAATGATTCAAAGTTCAGATTCAATTATGGATAGCGCAGTTAACTCAGTGGGTAGAGTTAGCTAAGTAAGAGGAGACTATTATGCTTAGATCTTTATGGAGTGCTGCATCAGGAATGATGGCGCAGCAGGTAAACTTAGATACTATTTCTAACAATATATCAAATATAAACACAACAGGATTTAAGACTCAGAGTATGGAATTTAAGTCTTTGTTGTATCAACAGATTAAAACAAAGTCAACTGACAGTGAGGGTAATCCTAAGCCTATCGGAGTACAGGTAGGACTTGGTGTGCGTAATGCATCCGTTACTGCCAAGTTCACACAGGGTGCAGCCCTTGATACAGGAGAGAAATACGACCTCTTCATTCAGGGAAACGGTTTTTTTGCAGTTAAAATAGCAGGAAAGACTGCCTACACCAGAAACGGTCACTTTAACCTCTCAGCAGTATCTGACGGATGGGAGCTTACCAATACAGACGGCAATCCTGTTCTTAGTACAGCGGGTACCCCTATTAAAATAGACAGCAAGGCTGACCCAAATGCAATAAGCGTTGATTTAAGCGGTAATGTACTATATAGAGTGGATGATAAAGAGGCAAATACCACAAAATATGAGAACCTGGGTAAGATAGCTCTCTTTCAGTTCAACAATCCTGCCGGACTTAACAGAAGCGGCGGCAGCCTTTACTACGTAACTCCTGCTTCAGGCGAGGCAAGAAGCGAAGATACAGATAAAGGACTTAACAAAAGCCTTATAAAGACAGGTTATCTTGAGGGTTCTAATGTATCTGCTGCTGATGAGATGGTAAATATGATAGTTACCCAGCGTGCTTACCAGCTTAACTCTAAGGCAATCACAGCATCTGACGAGATGCTTGAGCAGGCTAACAATCTTAGGAGGTAAGAATGGATTTCCTTTCTATAAATAATAACTATTACAACGGACTTATGGAAAATACAGCCACAGGCATGACTACTAAGAAACTTACCGATTCCGTTAAAAAGGCAGAAAGCACAACGGATGATGAGGAACTTATGAAGGCCTGCAAGTCCTTTGAAGCTTATATGGTTGAGCAGGTTATGGCAAAGATGGAAGAGATTTCACATATAGAAGGAGCTGACCAAGATAACGATAATGAGTATATGTCTATGTTTAAGGACAGCTTCATCAAAGATAAGGCGGAATTGCTTACTGAGAATACTGATTTAGGCATAGCAAAGATGCTTTATGAGTCAATGAAAAGAAATACTACATCTGCGGTTGCGGGTGAGAGTATTTCCGAAAAATAAATATATTAAAATTAACGCCTGCATACGGGTAAAGCTGTATGCAGGCTTGTTAGCTGTAGGAGATTGTAGCATTGGAAAAAGAAACTATTAATGGGTTTGTAGAAAAGGTTGTGTATAGGAACGCTGAAAATGGCTACACTGTGGTAAATATAAGTGTAGAAGGTGATGATGTAGTGTGTACAGGCTACTTTTCGGATATAACTGAGGGGGATCAGATTATAGCGGAGGGAAGCTTTGTTGAGCATAAGCAGTATGGTATTCAGTTTACTGTGGCCTCTTATGAGATAAAGGAGCCTGAGACATCTGTAGCCATGGAAAAGTACCTTGGCTCAGGCATAATTAAGGGTGTAGGACCTGCCCTCTCTGCGAAAATAGTTAAAAAGTTCGGGGATGAAACCTTTAATATTATAGAGAGAGAACCCGAGAGACTTGCAGAGATTAAGGGGATTACTGAAAAGAAAGCAATTGAAATAGGGAGTCAGTTTGAAGAAAAGAAAGAATTTCGTAATGCTATGATTTTCCTTAACCAATATGGGGTTTCCAATGCCCTCGCCATGAAGATATACAAGGAATACGGCATTAAGGTAATGAAGATAGTGCGAGAGAATCCATACAGACTTGCAGACGACATAGCTGGAGTGGGCTTTAAGACAGCAGATGAGATAGCTCTTAGGATGGGTTTTTCTCCCGAATCATCTATGAGGATGAAAGCCGGCATTTCATTCGCGCTTAGTACGGCGGCTTCTAACGGACATACCTATCTTTTGTACGAGGATTTATATGAAGAATCAAAGAGGCTTTTGGGTATTTCAGAGGCTGAATTTGAAAGTGATATATACGAGCTTACAATAGAGAGAAAGATAGTATTAAAGGAAGTAAAAGAGGAGAGAAGAGTCTATAATAACAACCTTTACTATATGGAACTTACAGTTGCCAGAAAGCTCCTAGATTTAAATGCCAAGAGTGAAAATAATTATAAGGTTATGGAGGCTAAGGTTAAGGAGGTTGAGGCAAAGACAGGGATTAAACTTGGAGACTTGCAGAGAAAGGCTGTATATGAGGCTGTAGAAAGCGGGCTTGTTATAATCACTGGAGGACCGGGAACCGGCAAGACTACTACCATCAATGCAATAATCAAGCTCTTTGAGATGCAAAATATGGAAATATTATTGGCTGCACCCACAGGAAGAGCGGCTAAAAGGATGACTGAAACCACAGGAATGGAAGCACAGACCATACACAGGCTTTTAGAGCTAAACGGCAATCCTGAAGAGGGAGGCTCAATGCGCTTTGAGAGGAATGAGCTTAATCCTCTTGAAGCTGATGTGATAATAATAGATGAGATGTCGATGGTAGATATCTATCTTATGTATTCCCTTCTTAAGGCGGTAACTGTAGGAACCAGACTGATACTTGTCGGGGATGTGAACCAGCTTCCAAGTGTGGGGCCTGGCAATGTCTTAAAGGATATAATTGGTTCTGAGAAGTTCAATGTTGTCAGGCTGAACGAGATCTTCAGGCAGGCAGCAGAAAGTGATATCATCACCAACGCTCATAAGATAAATGCAGGCCAGAGCATAAGGCTTGACAACAAAAGCAAAGATTTCTTTATGCTCAGTATGAATAGTTCTCTTCAGATACAAAGAGCTTTGGTGAGCCTTATTGCAGAGAAGCTTCCTCCTTATGTTGATGCCACTAAGTATGATATTCAGGTGCTTACACCATCAAGAAAGGGTGAACTTGGAGTAGAAAATCTAAACAAAATTCTCCAACTATACATCAATCCACCTGCACCTAATAAAAGGGAGAAACAGTGGGGAGAAGTGATTTTTCGTGAAAATGACAAGGTGATGCAGATAAAAAATGACTATCAGATAGAATGGAAGATAGTTACTAAAAAAGGACTTACTATCAAGGAAGGAAGTGGAGTATTTAACGGAGACTGTGGAATCATAAGGGAAATAAACGAATTTGCAGGCACTGTTACTGTAGAGTTTGATGAAGGAAAGCAGGTAGAATACACGGGGGCAACCCTCGAAGAACTGGAGCTTGCATACGCAATCACCATACACAAGTCGCAGGGAAGTGAGTATCCTGCAGTAATTATTCCGCTTCTCAATGCCCCAAGACCTCTGCTTAACAGAAATCTTTTGTATACAGCTGTTACAAGAGCGAGAAAATGTGTTACAATTGTAGGAAGCGAGAACTCTGTAAACGAAATGATTCAAAATGAAAGTGAGATGAAAAGAAATTCCGGACTGGTTGACAGTATCATAGAAATGGAGGAAGCCGACAATGTATACATTTAAGAGTACTGTAAGATTCAGCGAAACAGATAAGGATAACAAGCTGTCTATACCCCAGCTGATAAGCTATTTTCAGGATTGTTCTAATTTTCACAGCAATAGCATAGGCTTATATAAGGATAAATTAATCGGCTTACACAGAGCCTGGTTTCTTACTTCATGGCAGATTGTTATAAACAGGAGGCCAAGGATAGATGAAAAGATTGAAGTTGAAACAAGAGCTTATGAGATAAAGGGCTTCTACGGACTCAGGAATTTCATCATTTACGATGAAAATAAAGAAGTATGTGCTTATGCTAATTCAGTTTGGTTTTATGTAGACACAACTAAGGGTAAGCCTGTAAAATACGAACAGGCAGAAGGAACAGGATTTGAGATAGATGAAGAGTTCCCTATGGAAAAGGCTGATAGGAAGATAACCATACCATTCTCTGCGAGCAGGGAAATAAAGGGAGATTCCTTTAAGGTCAGAGAGTCTCACCTTGATTCAAACATCCATATGAATAATAGAGAGTATGTAAGGATGGCTCTTGACTTTTTACCTGAGAGATTTGAGATAGACAGGCTTATACAAATCAGGGTGGAGTATAAAAAAGCGGCTGTACTTGATGAGATAGTGCTTACAACTTATTATTATGATGATGACAATAAAAAGGTATATGTTTCCCTTGACAGTGAAAATGGAGAAACTTTTGCGAAGGTAGAATTTGAAATTAGATAGAGAGGGTAGGAAATGAGATTAGGTTATACACAGACACTGGTGGCAGTTAAGAAGACGGATTTTGGCTTATTTTTAACTGATATAGAGAAAAAAGATGATAAGAACAGAGCTTTGGAAGATGAGGTGCTTCTCCCTAAGAATCAGGTGACTGAGGATATGAAGGTTGGCGCGGAGATTGAGGTATTTCTGTATAAAGATTCTGAAGACAGGATGATAGCCACAAGGCTTGTACCTAATATTAAAATAGGCGAAATAAAGAAGCTAAAGGTAAAGGAAGTAAATAAAATAGGTGCCTTTCTTGACTGGGGGCTTCCAAAGGATTTGCTCCTTCCTTTTAAGGAGCAGATTTATGAGATAAAGTCTGGGGATGAGATACTTGTAACGGTGTACATTGACCTTAGTGACAGGCTTTGCGCAACCATGGACCTTTATTCAAGACTCTCGCTTTTGCCTCCTTACCAAAAGGATGATATGGTAAAGGGAACTGTTTATCAGGTGCATGAACAGTTTGGAGCCTATGTTGCGGTAGACGACAAGTATTCAGCCCTTGTTCCTAAAAAGGAGCTGCACTATGAGCTAAAGCCGGGTGAGGAGATAGAGGCGAGAGTACTGGAGGTAAAAGAGGATGGAAAGCTTGACCTTTCACTCAGGCAGAAAGCTTATGTACAGATGGATGCAGACGCAGCCATTATACTTGATAAACTAAAGCAGGCGGGTGGCAGCCTACCTTATCAGGATAAGAGTAGTGCACAGGAGATAAAGGAAGAATTCAACCTCAGCAAGGCGGCATTTAAGAGAGCAATCGGAAGACTCTATAAAGAGAGAGTGATTGTAATTGAAAAAGATGGTATAATATTAGCGTAATTCTTATTGACAAGTATAGCTGATTGTGGCATAAATTATGTAATGGGACAAGTGTCAAAGGTACACATATGTGAAGTAGGATTTTTTTAAGAAATGTAATTCTTTGACATCTGTATCCGGTAATAGGATACCGGAAAATTGTGTTCCGATGGAAGAGGTATCCGTGTATAATGTTTCAAGAAGGAGAGTATTAAGATGGAAGAGATCGTTATAGACTGTGGAGAGATGGCTACGAAGGCAATGGCTCACTCATATCTTGAAGGGGTTTTTAACTTGGATGAGGATAGTATTACTGATATGGATACACTCTTGGAGTATCTGCTCTCGATAGAGGATTCGACTGAGATTACCTTTGAGGATGTAGATTTACTTGAAATCAATCTTGGAGAGTACGGTCAGGAAATCTTAGATACATTTGAACAGGCTGAACAGTCGAATGAGAATATTAAACTGGTATGATGAAATTATTAGAGAAGTTTTATCCTGATGAGAGGCAAAAATCGATATACGAGGTTGATTTTGACAGCCTCTACAGAAAGGGCATTAGAGGACTGATATTTGATATAGATAACACCCTCGTTCCCCACGGTGCACCTGCAACAGAGGGGATTGAAAGGCTGTTTAATGAGCTTAAACGAATGGGATTTAAGACCTGTTTGCTTTCCAATAATAAGTTAGAGAGAGTGAAAAGATTCAATGAAAATATTCGTTCTCTCTATATTTATAAGGCAGGAAAGCCGGGTAAAGCTAATTACATCAAGGCAGTCAGGATGATGGGAACAAATAAAGACAATACTCTCTTCATAGGAGACCAGCTTTTTACAGATATCTGGGGAGCTAAAAAGGCGGGGCTTAAGAATATTTTGCTAAACCCCATAGACAAGCATGAGGAGATACAGATAGTTCTTAAAAGATTTCTTGAGAAAATTGTGCTAAGAGCCTATGAAAAGCATAGAAAGGTTTCAAACTAAAATGGAAATTACGGGACATACGGGATTACTTGCCTTGTTTGGCTCGCCTGTAGCACATTCAGGTTCGCCTGCAATGTACAACTATAGCTTTAAGAGGCTTGGGCTTGACTATGTTTATGTAGCCATAGACATAGATAAAGCAGGGCTTAAGGAAGCAGTTTCTGCAGCGAGGCTTTATAAGATGCGAGGTTTCAATCTCACCATGCCCTGTAAGAATGATGTGATTTCATACATAGATGAGCTCTCTCCCGCAGCAGCCCTTATAGGTGCTGTAAATACAGTAGTCAATGAGGATGGGAGGCTTATTGGTTACAATACTGACGGTGTAGGCTTCATTAAGAACCTTGAGGCGCATGGAGTGGATGTGAAGGGCAAGAAGCTTGTGGTTGCAGGTGCAGGTGGGGCTGCTACTGCGATTATAGTTCAGCTTGCACTTGACGGAGCCGGGACTATTAGCATTTTCAATAAAAAAAGTCAGAACTTTGATAGGATGCTTGAAACTATTGAAAAGATAAAAAAAGAAGTACTGGGAGCTGATATCAATATCTATGATATCGAAGATGGCTCGTTGTTTACAGAAAAGATAAAGGAAGCTGATATCTTTGTAAATGCAACTGTGGTGGGGATGAAGCCGCGAGGTGATGAGTCTGTGATTAGGGATAAGTCTGCATTTAAGAAAGAACTGGTTGTAGCTGATGTGGTCTACAATCCGCTAGAGACGAGACTTTTAAGAGAGGCAAAAGAAGCGGGCTGTATCTGCATAGATGGAAAAGGTATGCTGTTGTGGCAGGGCGTATATGCTTTTAAGCTTTATACAGGTAAAGATATGCCGATTGAGGAAGTGAAAAGCATGTTCTTTTAGCAGAAAGGAGAACCGACTATGGATGTAACTGTAAGAAACTTGACTATTGGTGAGGGAAAGCCTAAAATCTGCGTACTTGTTATGGGTAAAAGCAAGGAAGAGGTTCTTAAAGAGGCTAAAAAGGCAGTGGAAAATTCTGCTGATCTTATCGAATGGAGAGCAGACAGGCTTACTGAGAGAGAATTTGACGAGGACTTCCACAATGAAATTCTTTCGGAAATGAGAGAAATAGTAGGAGATATGCCTATAATCTACACCTTTAGAACTTTGCTTGAGGGTGGTAAGGAGATAGAGAATGAGAAGTATAAGGATCTCATTCTTTCAGTTGCCAATGCAGGGATTACCGACCTTATTGATGTTGAAATCTTTTCGTTTAAGCTAAAGGCAAGAGATATAATTGATGAAATACACAGCTTTACAGATGTGAAGGTAATCGGTTCATATCACGACTTTGAAGGTACTCCTGATACTGCAGAGCTTGTGTACAGATTATCTGTGATTGACAACTGTAATGCCGATATTCTAAAGATTGCTACTATGCCTCACAAGAAAAAAGATGTAATGAGAATAATGACTGCTACCATTCTTACTTATACAAGACCTAATCCAAAGCCTATCATAAGCATAGCCATGGGAAGCATGGGAAGGGTGACAAGACTTCTTGGAGAATTCACAGGTTCATCTATAACCTTTGCAAGCATAGGCAATGAAAGTGCTCCGGGACAGATGGAAATAAATGAAGTCAGAGAAATCTTAGACAGGTTAGACAAGGTATTATGACGAATATTGTACTGATTGGTTTTATGGGCTCTGGGAAAACAACTGTAGGCATGGCCCTTAGCGCTAAAAGTGATATGGGTTTTTTGGATACCGATGCACTTATAGAAAGTAAAGAAAACTGTAAGATAAGTACAATATTTGCAGAAAAAGGAGAGGCACACTTTAGGGCACTTGAAAATGCCACACTTAGAAGTCTTGCGACTACAAAAGATGAAGTAATATCAACAGGTGGAGGTATAGTCTCATCGCCTGATAACTGTGAGCTGTTAAAAAAAACCGGTAAGGTAGTTTATCTTAGGGTTAGTCCGGAAACTGTAATTAAAAGGCTGGAGGGGGATATGAGTAGACCTTTGCTTATGGGAGAAGATAAGCTAAGCAGGGTAGAAGAATTATTAGCATCAAGAAGAGTACTTTACGAGAGCACAGCTGACCGGATTGTTGACGTTGATGATTTATCTGTTGAAGAAATTGTTGACTCGATTATGAAAGATTTTACTTGACAATAAAAGTACTAAGCTGTATAATAAACAATTGTGACGGAATAATTATGCCATTATTCAGATAGGCCCGGACATCCTATCTAAGTAATACATATTCTTCTGCCATAGTAAAGAAAACGCAGCACATACTCCTTAATGTGCTTTTAACAATATTTTTTGGGAGGAATAACCATGAAGACATTTATGGCTAACCCTAACAGCGTTGAGAAGAAATGGTATGTAATCGATGCTGAGGGACAGACACTTGGACGCCTTGCAACAGAAGTGGCTAACCTTTTAAGAGGTAAGAGAAAGCCTGAATATACACCTTTTGTAGATACCGGTGATTATGTAATTGTTATTAATGCAAAGGGCATTAAAGTAAGCGGTAAGAAGCTTGATCAGAAGATTTACTATCGTCATAGTGATTATGTTGGTGGACTTAAGCAGAAGACTCTTAGGGAAACCCTTAACACAAAGCCAGAAGATGCTATTACTCACGCAGTAAAGGGCATGCTTCCAAACGGAACTCTTGGTAATAAGATGCTCACAAAGCTTCGCGTATATGCTGGTGCTGAATATGCACAGACAGCTCAGAAACCTGAAGTTTATGAGATCAAGAGCAGATACTAATTAGAGTGAAGGGAGGATATTACATTGGCTACTGTTAAATTTTATGGAACCGGAAGAAGAAAAAGCAGCGTTGCAAGAGTATATCTTGTAGCAGGATCAGGTAAGATTGTAGTAAACAAGAGAGATATAAATGACTACTTTAGTCTTGAGACCTTAAAGACTATAGTACGCCAGCCACTTGCTCTTACAGAGACAGTTGAGAAGTTTGACGTGCTCGTTACTGTACGTGGTGGCGGTACTACAGGTCAGGCAGGTGCTATCCGTCATGGTATATCAAGAGCTCTTCTTGAGGCAGATGCAGACTATCGTCCATCTCTTAAGAAGGCAGGCTTCCTTACTCGTGATTCAAGAATGAAGGAGAGAAAGAAATACGGACTTAAGAAAGCTCGTAAGGCTCCTCAGTTCTCTAAGAGATAAGAAACAGCGATTTTTACATCCCGTAAAATTGGGCAAAATCCCGATTTTATGGGATTTTTCTTTGTCTGCATTTCTTAGCGTTTCTCTCTACTAGTAACACACTAGTAACAAAGTGATAATGATTTTTAATTATTTGTTGTTAAAACAACATAATTTAGTTTAATCCTGTGTTATTATATAGTTACGATGAGGCAGCCAAAAAAAATAAATACTTTAACAAGTAGAACACAAAATATATTATGCTTTTGGTGGTTGTAATATAGTATAATGATTAACAGGAGGATAATGAGATGTCAAAGAAAATAGATTTAAATAAAACAGTTTATGAATTAGTAACAGAGTATCCTGAGCTTACAGATATAATGTATGGTCTTGGTTTTACTGAGATTACTAAGAAGGCTATGTTAAATTCTGTAGGAAGGATTACTACCATACCAAAGGGTGCCAAGATGAAGGGTATTTCAATGATGGATGTAGTCTCTGCCCTTATGTCAAATGGCTTTGAGCTTGTAGGTGAAATGCCTGCTATGGCGGGTGGTAAGGTGGAAAAAGAATCCCCTAACACCTTGGAGACGAGCGAGACTGAGAGAAAAGAGGAGGCTGGTGAAAAGCCTGAGAGCCGTACAGAGCAGTTGAAGGGATATCTTAAGAGACTTGGTGCTGGAGAAGACCTTGAGAGCGTAAGAGCTGACTTTGTCAAGAACTTCGCCTCAGTAGAGGCCTCAGAGATAATGAGGGCTGAACAGGAACTTATCAAAGAGGGAACGCCTATCTCAGAGATACAGAAGCTATGTGATATTCATTCAGCTCTTTTTCATGGAGCAACCACCGAAGAAAAGATTGCCAATGCAGAGAAGGCAGTTGAGGCTTCGCTTATGAAGGAAAGGATTGCTGCGGAGCTTGCAAAGCGTGATTCCTTCCCGAAAAAGGACTATTCTGATAAGCATGAGAGGGCAGCGACACTTACACAGACAGTTGGACATCCTCTCTACACATTTTCTAAGGAAAATGACGCTCTTACTGTACTTTTAGAGGAATTTAAGAAAACCAGAAGTGAGGAAACCTTTAATAAGATAAGGGAGATTTCCATCCACTATGCCAAGAAGGGTGACTTACTCTATCCACATCTTAAGGTAAAATATGGAGTTTCAGGACCTTCAGCAGTGATGTGGACAGTGGATGATGAGATTCGTGATGAACTGGGAAGCCTAGCCAAGGTAACTGAGCGAAGTCCTGAATGGAATGTGCATCTGGATGAAGTATTAAAGCGTGCTGAAGAAATGATATATAAGGAGCAGAACATCCTTTTTCCAATATGTGCAGTTAATTTTACCACTGAAGAGTGGTATGGTATTTACCGTGACTCTAAGGATTATGCAGAGTGCTTTGGAGTTAAGAATGAGCGTTGGGAAGAAGCAGAGAATGCTAAGGTTGCGGCAAAGCCACAGGTAGAAGGAGAGATAGTTATGCCTGGAGGACATATGACTGTTCCTCAGCTCACCGCCCTTCTAAATACTATTCCTGTTGAAATTACCTTTATAGATGAGAACGACATCAATCGCTACTTCAATGAAGGACCTAAGGTATTTAAGCGCCCGGGTATGGCGATTGACAGAGAAGTATACTCCTGCCACCCACCTAAGATAGAGCCTATGGTTCGATCAATCTTAGATGACTTTAAGAGTGGAGCAAGGGACCAGGTTCAGATCTGGATGGAAAAGGGTGGACGTACCATGCTGGTATCCTACATCGCCGTCAGGGATAACTCAGGTAAATATGTAGGAACTACAGAAGTAGTACAGGATATGGAATTTGCAAAAGAGCATTTTCAGAAGTAATAGATAAACGAAATTAACAAAGGACTGCCACATTGGATAAAAGACTAGCTGTCTAACTCTATTGTGGCAGTCCTCTTTGATGTATGCAGGAAAACAAGAGTGATTGCTTGATGTTTCACACAATTAAGTTTCGTGCAGGGTAAATTCATTTTTCTTAAAGGAAATAAGGCCATCTTTTTGCATCTTGCTTAGTTCATTTGATAATGCACTACGGTCTACGCCCAGATAGTCTGCTAGCTGCTGGCGGTCAAAAGGAATGGCAAAATGGGTATTGCTGTTTAACATTGCTTGCTCGGATAGGTAGGAGAGTAGTTTGTCACGTATGGATTTTGGAGCAGTGTGCATCATCCTTGAGGAGAGATTAAGGCTTTTCATTGCGGAGATGCGAAGGAGATTGTGAATCAGCCTTTGATGGAATGAACAGCCACTGGTACAGGTTGTAAGTAGCTTTGTTAGATTAAGAAAGAGAATTTCACAAGGTTCCGCTGCTACAACATCACAGAGAAGTTCCTTTCCCGGAATGGCGGCATAGTTTTCCGCAAATATCATTCCCGTTTCTACATGGCCGAAGATATTGCTGTTTCCCCAGTAAAAGTTTACAACTATGTTCACGCTGCCTGACTGCACAAGGCCTATTTCGTGGACGCTGCTGCCTGCCCTAAATATGATTTCATTCTTTTGATAGGTCTTTTCTCTAGCTCCAAGGCAGGAAAGCAGGTGTTCTATCTCATCCTCCCTTACTCCATGGAATAAAGGGGTATTCATCAGAAAAAAATAATTCATAAAAACCTCTTTTATGTTGTATTGACAACGCATTTTATGTTATAATTATAGTAGAATGAAAAGATAAAGTCAACCAAAGATACTGAAGGGAGAAATTATATATATGAGTATGTTTTTAGGACCAATTCATTACTGGCTATATGACAAGATTAGAAATCAGGAAAAACTGACAGAAAGAGTTGCACTTAAAGCTAAAGAGCAGGGATGGATAGATGAGAGTAAGGCTTATACTAAAGTGCTGCCTGAACTTGAAGATGTAATTGATGAAAGCAATATCCATGGCTGGCTTCAGTCTCAGATTGTAGATGCTGAGAGCAGGTTTGCAAGGCTTATTACTGATGTCTTAGCTAAAGGAGCTGATTTTAACGAACTTAGTAAACTTGCTTTTGACTTTGGCAAGGAGAATAAGGCGGGTTCGTTAAATGGAGTAGAGGATATATACCAATACTTTGAAGATTTCTTTGTAAATGGCATGCCTTGTGACCATGTTAATCAGGTAACAGGAAGGACAGACACAGAGCTGTCTTGGGAAATGATTCAGGATATTCACGCACAGTATTGGGTAGACGGTGATGTGGAGAATTATTACAGACTTCGTAAGGCGGTGATGGACGGTATGCTTGATGGTAGTGAATGTGAAGTAAAAATGAGTGACCCATATCATTATCAGATACGAATAACTGTATAAATAACAGGATGAGAGACTTTTTGTAAATAGGTTTATAAATGAGCCTTGGGCGAGGAAAATTAAACAAGAATCTTGATTGAATAATTTAATAAAAGGGATTAAAATGGTAAAGAATATAAATTCTTTACCATTTTATGATACAAGTGTCAAAAGTATAAAAATTCGATGCAAGCTTGCTTGCAAGAGAA
>NZ_DBHIEC010000008.1:0-117105 GCF_057250765.1 Catonella sp. | reverse complement strand
CATTTTCATAACGTTTTGTGCCTTGAGCAAAGCGAAAGGAATGGAAATAAATATGAAAAATTTTATGGATAAAGATTTTCTTCTTGAAACTGAAACGGCGAAGCGTTTATATCACGAATATGCTGAAAATATGCCTATTATAGACTATCACTGCCATTTAAGTCCTAGAGAGATTTACGAGGATATGGCCTATGACAATATCACGGAGGTCTGGCTAGAAAGCGACCATTACAAATGGAGACAGATGAGGTCGAACGGGGTGGAGGAAAGATGTATCACGGGAGACGCTTCAGCTAAAGAAAAATTCAAAAAGTGGGCTGAAACCCTTGAGATGGCGATAGGAAACCCTCTTTACCACTGGAGCCATTTGGAATTAAAGAAATATTTCGGCTATGAGGGCTATCTTTCGGGAGAAACCGCGGACGAGGTATGGGAGCTTTGTAACGGGAAGCTTAGAAATGGCGGATTTTCGGCAAGAAAGCTAATAGAAAGCTCGAATGTGAAGGTAATCTGTACAACGGACGATCCTGCCGATTCTCTGGAATGGCATAAGAAAATAAAAGATGATAATTTTTCTGTAAGCGTGCTTCCGGCATGGCGTCCGGACAAGGCCTTGCATATAGAAAAGGACGGTTTTTCGGAGTATCTGTCCACTCTTTCCGGAGTGAGTGGAGTAGAAATAGAGGATTTCGACTCGCTCGTGAAGGCCCTTAAAGTAAGAATAGATTTCTTTGCGGAAAATGGCTGCAAGGTATCCGACCACGGCCTTGAGTATGTAATGTACGAAGACTATACATCTGATGAGGTAAATGAGATTGTAAAAAAGAAGCTTGACGGAAAAGCTCTTTCAGAAACAGAAAGAAGGAAGTTTAAAACAGCCTTTATGGTTGCTATGGGAAAGGAATACGCGAAGAGAGGCTGGGTAATGCAGCTTCATTACGGAGTAACAAGGGATATAAATAAAAGGATATTTAATTCGCTCGGTGCAGACGCCGGAATAGACGCTATCAACAACTACAGCTCGTCGGTGGAAATGGGTAAATATTTGAATGTTCTTGAGGAGGACGGATTGCTTCCTAAAACAATTATTTATCCTCTTAATCCTGCGGATTTCGATACCATAGGCACGATAATCGGCTGTTTCCAGGATGGCAGCACCGCAGGCAAGATTCAGCATGGAAGCGCCTGGTGGTTTAACGACAATAAGTCTGGAATGATAAACCAGATGACCTCTCTTGCAAACTTAGGGCTGCTCGGAAATTTTATAGGAATGCTTACAGACTCGAGGAGTTTCCTTTCATACACAAGACATGAGTATTTCAGAAGGATAATGTGTAACCTGATAGGAAGTCTTGTCGAAGAAGGCGAATATCCGGCAGCCGAAAAGAGCTTAAAAAAGATTGTTGAGGGCATTTCTTATTATAACGCCAAGAGATATTTTGGGTTTTAAAGTGATTTTCTGTACTCCGATGGAGTCAGCCCGTATTGTTTTTTAAACACTTTAATAAAATAATTATTATCGGGATATCCGACATAAGCGGAAATTTCCTGAATATGTAAAGCGGTTTCCTTAAGCAGGGAGGCCGCTTTTTCGCATCTTTTTTTCGCTATATATTGTACAAAAGTAAAGCCGGTTTCCTTTTTGAATCTCTTTGAAAGATATGACTCGGATACATTATTCTCTTTAGCAAATGAAGAAAGAAGTATTTCCTCACTTATATGCAGCTCTGCCTGCTCCACTATTTCCGCTATAATTGGGGAATATTTTCCGGATTTTGTGATATGTTCATGTACAGCCTTTGTCAGTTCCAATATCATATCACGTATATAAGAAAACTGTTCTGAGGAGCTTCGTCCGGAAGCAGCCAATTGGGCGTGGCGCTCGGTGATTTCATCTATGACTATGACTGAGAGTCCGGACTTTTCCGCAGCTTTCCTGACCAGAGTTCTTAAAATTGCTCTAGAAGCCTGGGGGTTACCCTTGTACAGAGAGTCAATACCGCTGTCTACACCGCTTTTTCGCATTTCTAAAAAGGCATTGCCTACCTGTTCTACATTTCCGGAGGAAATCATATTAAGGAAATGATTTTCATAGTCATAACGACGTAAAACCTCCTTATAGTCAGCTGGCTCAGAATGAATTTTTATTATAGGCTTATTTTCGTCAAACAATCCGTGCAGTTTTCTGAAAGAGTAAAGGGGCGAGGACGGTAAAAAGGAACGGATACAGGCTTCAATTTCTTTTTGTGCATGAAAGGAGGAAAGCAGGGGAAGCGAGGTATAGTACAGCTTTAATGAAATGGCATGGGAGGCTAAAAGGCCACGCTCAGCGAGAATAGTCTGCATTTTAATATCATTGTAATCATTTTTTACATAAGGACCCACAAGAAAGGAGTATCCGCAGAATCTGAAAAAAAGCAGGCTGATATCAATCCTGTCAGTAATCTCATAAATGGTGTTCTCTTGTAAGGAATTAAGAAGAAATTCAAGAGCCTGTGCTGTAAATATAGGCTGAAGAGCTTCATTAAAGCAAAATTTACTTTCAAACTCGATTAAAACTTTTTTATCTTCTGTTACAGATAGTACGTTTGCACCAAGAAGATTAGAAACAAGCAGAGCAAAAAGGTTTAAATCCATAAGTATTCTTCCTTCACTTGAAATATGAACAATGCCAAAGCACAATCATTAATATTTTATAGAAAATATTTTCAAATAACGGTATATATTTTCTATCTAATACTATACTACAAAAATTATAATAAATAAAGAGGGTAAAAATAGAAAAAATATACTATAATTAACTTGATTTTTCTAACATGTTTGTATAAAAAAAGCTATAATTACTTCATAAATCCCAGCTGGGATAAATGATTTGAGATAATCGGGGTTTTGGAAAACGGAGGTAAATATGGCTAAGAAACCTACTATGAGCGAAATTGACGGCGTAGCTTACCGTCGGGCGAAATTATGGCAGATTATTTTGTTTGCAGCGAATGGGCTGTGCGGCTCAACTGTATTCATACTGATTAATCAGGCGAGTTATGCTGCTAGCATAGGCTTTGGAGTCGGAACGGCTTTAATCGGAGTTATTCTAACTGCGACACGAATACTGGATGCAGTTACAGATCCACTGTTCGCCTTTGTTTATGACAGGGTGAATACTAAATTTGGAAAGCTAAGAATCCTTATAATGTTAGGATTTCTGATAGAAGCGGTTGCACTTTATCTTATGTTCGATTTGTTTGTGGGTAAGGGTTTTGGAACGCCGGTATTTGTAGCACTGTATATTATGTATGTTATCGGATATACTGTTATAAATATGACAATACAGACCATTCCACCAATGCTTACTAATGATCCGAAGCAGCGCCCTTCAATTGGAGTCTGGATGACAGCGGTTAATTATGTCGTACCTATGACTCTCGGCATTGTCTTAAATGTAGTAATCCTTCGTATTGCGGGAGGAGCCTTCAACGAAGCCTATCTCAGTATGGCGGTAAAACTGGTGCTGGGCCTAGGTTTTATAGGAAATATTCTTTGCTGTATAGGAATAAGTGGTATAGACAAACCGGAGAATTTTAAAGGAACAAAAAACACGGAATCTCTTAAGCTAAAGGATATGATAGACGTGCTTAAGCATAATAAGCCTCTGCAAAGCTATATAGCTGCGGCGGCATCAGATAAGATAGCCCAGGTTACGGCAGGTCAGAGCATAATAAGCACTTTGCTTTACGGAATAATGATAGGTAATATGGGGATGAGTGCTATTCTTGGTATGGTTTCCATGGTTCCAGCTATAATCTTTGCAGCTCTGGGAGCAAAATACGCAGGAAAACATGGAAGTCGCAAGGCGATTGTGGACTGGACGGTTGGGTGTATGGCAGTAGCAGCAGTGCTTACGGTGTTTTTCCTGGTTGTTAATCCTGCGAGCATAGCAAAGCCGGGAATCACAATGTGGGCTTATGTAATCCTTAATTTCGCGTTAAATGGCTGTAAGATGTGCGTTTCTACAGCAAATGCCTCTTTTATGGCGGATACCATAGACTATGAGCTTGACAGAAGCGGACGTTATGTGCCTGCCGTTGTTTCGGGAGTGTATAGCCTGCTCGACAAGATTATATCCTCCTTCGGAGCGGTTATAGCAACAGCTGCGGTAGCGGCGATAGGATACACTCATACAGTTCCCCAGCCGGGCGATCCTTTAACACCGGGAGTTGTGGAGATAGCGTTAAGTGTGATATACGGACTTCCTATAGCAGGCTGGATAGTTACCTTAATAGCGATGAAAAACTGCGGTCTTACAAAGGCTGAGATGGTAAATGTGCAGAAGCGTATAGCCGAAAAGAAGGAGAGCATGAGGCATGAGTTTATTGAAGCGGAGCTTCACAAAGCTGATTAAAGAGGTATGAATATGAGAAGAATATACAATATAAATGATAATTGGACATTTTTTAAGGAAGGGGCACCGGAAACGGTGCACCTTCCTCATACATGGAATGCCGTGGACGGGCAGACGGGACCTGCACCTTATTACAGGGGAGAGTGTCTTTATAAAAAAGAATTCGGCAGACCGGAAACCGATAAGGGAGAACAGGTTTATATCGAGTTCAGAGGAGTAAATTCCTCCGCGAGGGTGCTTGTAAACGGAAAGGAAGCAGGAAAGCATGACGGCGGCTACTCTACCTTTCGCATAAATATAACCGATAAGCTTGAAGCTTACAATATAATGGAGGTCTATGCGGATAATACTCCGAATGACCGTGTATATCCGCAGAGAGCGGATTTTACGTTTTACGGCGGAATTTACCGCGATGTATATATGATAATTACGGACGGCGTTCATTTTGACATGGAGGATCACGGCGGTAGCGGATTCTACATTACTCCTCATTTATGCGGAAAAGATGCTTTCGTTACCTTTGAAGCTCATATTACAGGGGCTGCAGATAGGGTGACGGTGTTGGTAGAGGGAGTGGGAGAAACGGAGTTGTCTTTAGCCGAGATAAACGGAACGAACCGTGCGGGACAGGGTTCAATTAAAATAACCGACGTTCACAGGTGGGACGGAGTAAAGGATCCCTATCTTTATACTGCCACGGCGACCGTTTATAAAAATGGCAAAGAGGTAGACAGGATAAGTGACAGGTTCGGCTGCAGGGAGTACAGTTTCGATCCCGAAAAAGGATTTTTCTTAAACGGAATGAGTTACCCTCTTCACGGAGTCAGCCGTCATCAAGACAGAGCGGGGGTGGGAAATGCTCTTACAAAGGAGATGCACGAAGATGATATGGAGATAATTCTTTCCATGGGAGCGAATTCCATACGTCTTGCACATTATCAGCACGACCAGTATTTTTATGATTTATGCGACGAAAAGGGCATGATTGTGTGGGCGGAAATTCCTTATATTACGGTTCATATGGAAAATGGACGCGAAAATAGCATAGAACAGATGAAGGAGCTTATTCTTCAGAATTATAATCATGCCTCGATAATATGCTGGGCGATTTCAAATGAGATTACATTGCAGGGAGTAACAGATGATTTGATGGAGAATCACAGGATTCTTAACGAGCTTATTCATAAAATGGATCCGGGCAGGGTTTCGGCGATGGCGAATCTATTTCTTTTGGAAACTGACAGCCCTCTGGTTACGCTTCCCGATATAAGGGGGTATAACCTTTATTACGGATGGTATGTAGGGGAGGTTACGGATAATGACACATGGTTTGACGATTTTCACGCTAAATATCCAGATACGGTCATAGGACTTACCGAGTACGGGGCGGATTCAGTTATTACCTTACAATCGCCTAAGCCTGAGAAGGGCGATTATACAGAGAGCTATCAGGCGGTTTACCATGAACACATGCTTGAAATGTTCTCGGAAAGGCCTTATCTTTGGGGAACCTATTGCTGGAATATGTTTGAATTCGCTGCGGCGGGAAGAGATGAGGCGGGAGATCCGGGCAAGAACCATAAAGGACTTGTCACCTTCGACCGCAAGCAGAAGAAGGACGCTTTCTACATTTATAAGGCGTGGTGGACTGAGGAGCCGTTTATTCATCTTTGTGGCAGAAGATATCATGACAGGCTTGAACCCGTAACGGAAATTAAGGTATATTCCAATCAGAAAGAGGTCACTCTATATGTGGACGGTAAAGAAGCGGGAAGGTTAAAGGGTGAGCACGTATTTAGGTTTGAGGTGCCTATAAGCGGGGTTCACAGAATAAAGGCGAGTGTCTCCGGGACGGATATAACGGAAGAGATGGAGATAGCCAAGGTTTCGGAGCCTAATCCTATATATTTCGCGTCAAAGGATAAGGTTAAGAACTGGTTTGACGAGCATTCCGAGGAAGAAGCGGATAACGGTTATCTTTCGATTAACAGCACTATGGGAGAGATTCAAGCGGTTTCTGAGGGGGCTGCCATTATCGAGAGAATAATGGAGAGTATGAAAAGGAGTACGGCAGGAGGAATGGGTGCTGACGTTAAAATTTCTCCGGCAATGCAGGCAATGGTGGCAAGACAGCCGCTTAAGAAGCTGTTGCAGCAGGGAGGTATGGATATAGGAAGCGAAGATGTCACAAGGCT
The DNA here is from genome assembly GCF_057250765.1 of Catonella sp. Taxonomy (NCBI): domain Bacteria; kingdom Bacillati; phylum Bacillota; class Clostridia; order Lachnospirales; family Lachnospiraceae; genus Catonella; species Catonella sp. The sequence continues at coordinate 110,511 of NZ_DBHIEC010000008.1, read as the reverse complement.
TAATGAGGCGCTTTCGAGGATAAAAAAGAACTGATTTATAACTAAGATAAGAAAGAAGGAGTGACTTGATGAAAAATTTTTTAGTGGGAGCAGCTACGGCGGCACATCAGGTGGAAGGAAATAATATACACAGCGATTATTGGCTTATGGAGCAGATGCCTCATTCTAATTTTACGGAGCCGTCGCTTTCGGCAGTCGATCATTACAACCGCTATGAGGAGGATATTAGGCTGCTTGCGTCTGCAGGACTTACGGCGTACAGGTTTTCCATTGAATGGGCGAGAATAGAGCCGGTGCAGGGCTGCTTTGACGAAGCGGAAATTGAGCATTATCGTAATGTGATAAGGTGCTGTAAGGAAAACGGAGTGGAGCCTGTCGTTACAATGATACATTTTACCTCGCCTGCATGGTTAATTAAAAACGGAGGCTGGGAGGACGAGTCTGTTATTGACGCTTTCGCCAAATACTGCGAATATGTCATAAAACAGCTTGGAAGCGAGATTAAATATGTTTGCACAATAAATGAAGCTAATATGAGGTTACAGGTGGCAGCTATCTCGGAGCGTTACAGGAAGCAAATGTTAGCTAAGACCGAACAGTTTAAGAAAATGGCAGAAAAATCGGGAGAAAACGCTGAGGGAATAGCTCAGATAGGAATGAATTTTAATTCCATGATGGAAAATATGAAGTATCAGCGTGAAGAGAATATAGAGGCGTTCGGAACGGAAAATCCCGCATATTTTGTTTCGCCCTGTACCGAAAAAGGCGATATTATAGTAATGAAGGCGCACAGAGCGGCAAAAGAGGTTATGAAAGCTCTAAATCCGGATTTAATAATAGGGCTAACGATTACCCTAAACGATGTTCAGGCGCTTAAGGGCGGAGAGAAAAAGGCCCAAAAAGAGTGGGATGACGAGTTCTCACATTATCTTCCTTATATCAAGGACGACGATTTCTTTGGATTACAGAATTACTCACGTATACAAATAGGTGCAGACGGAATTATTCCGGTTCCTGTGGGAGCAAAAATCACACAGATGGAATATGAAAATTATCCTGCTGCGCTGGAGAATGTAATAAGACGGGTTAATGAGGAATTTAAGGCAAATGGTGTCGATATGCCTATTATGATCACTGAAAACGGAATAGCTACGGCTGACGATGATGAAAGACAGGAATTTATCAAAGAAGCTGCAGACGGAGTGAAAAGCTGCATTAAGGATGGAATTCAGGTAATAGGATATATGTATTGGTCGCTTCTTGACAACTTCGAGTGGCAAAAGGGTTTTTCCATGACCTTCGGTCTTATCTCGGTGGATAGAAGCAACATGGAAAGAAAGCCTAAGGGAAGCCTTAAAATCTTGGGAGAATGTTATGAATAATTATTTTTGCAATCCGATAAATATCTGTTATCGTTACCAGTTTAATGCGGATCAGAGGAAAAACCGTATTGCGATATGCAGAGAGGCTGCGGATCCTTCGATGATTTATTTTAAAGGGAAATATTATATTTTTCCTTCGATGAATCTAAGCGTATGGGTTTCGGATAATCTTGCAGAATGGGAAAGTCACGTACTTCCGGAAAATCTCCCTCTATATGATTACGCTCCGGATGCAAGGGTCATGGGAGAATATGTGTATTTTTGCGCTTCCAAGAGGGGCGGGATTTGTAATTTTTACAGGACAAAGGATGTATTAAACGGTCCGTATGAGGAGATTAAGGGTTCGTTTGATTTCTGGGATCCGAATTTGTTTGTGGATGATGACGGAAGAGCGTATTTTTATTGGGGATGTTCTAATGCTACACCTATCTGGGGAGTGGAGCTAGATAAGGATACGATGCTTCCGATAGGAGAAAAAAGAGAGCTTATCTTCGGCAAGTCTGAAATCTACGGCTATGAGAGAGTGGGGGAGGATAATGAGAGATTGCCTAAGAGCGATGAAGAGGTGGAGGCAGCGTTTTTGGCTTTCTTAAATGAAGGAAACAAAAAGTCAGGGGATATACCTTCCGAATATGTGCCGTTGATAAAGGGGATGTTTTCGGACAGGCCTTTCATTGAGGGGGCCTGGATGGATAAGCACGACGGAAAATATTATCTTCAATACGCATTTGCGGGCACACAGTACAATACCTATGGAGACGGGGTGTATATAGGAGATTCGCCGTTAGGACCTTTCAAGCCTGCCAAGAATAATCCTTATTCGTATAAGCCGGGAGGATTTATACCGGGAGCCGGACACGGCTCGACAATGAGGGATGAAAAGGGCAGACTTTGGCACGCCGCCACCATGAGAATCAGCGTAAATCATGATTTTGAGCGCAGGGTGGGACTTTTTCCTGCGGGCTTCGATGAGGACGGAGAGCTGTTCTGCAATCAGAGATACGGGGATTGGCCTGTAAATGTGAAAGAGGACAATCCTTGGGCGGAGCCTGACAGCTATCTGCTTTCATACGGAAAGAAGATGATGGCTTCTTCTTATGAGGATGGTCATGAACCGGGAAAAGCGGCTGATGAGAATGTAAGAACCTGGTGGATGCCTGTAAAAACCGACAGCGAGTCCTGGCTTTTAACAGACCTTGGCGAGACTTATGACGTGAGAGGAATCCAGATAAATTTTGCCGATGATGATATAGACATTCCGGTTCCTGGAGAGATAAGGGGAACCACGCAGGCAAGATATATAGATGAGAAGGTTTATTCCACCCGCTGGCTTTTGGAGGGTTCGATTAACGGTAAGGACTTTTTCGTAATTAAGGATAAGAGGGAAGCGGATACCGATTTACCCCATGATTTTATATATATGGAAGACGGCATTAAGGTACGGTTTTTAAAATTAAGCAAAATGTCGGTGCCTTACGGACAGATACCTGCAGTTTCGGGGCTTAGGGTTTTCGGAAAAGGTAACGGAAAGAAGCCTGAAGTGCCTGAGTTTACGGCGGTTAGAAAGAATGAGTTAGATATGTTAATTGAGATAGACAGTAAGGACGATAAGGCGACCGGCTACAACATTCTTTGGGGACACGCGCCAGAAAAGTTGTATCACAGTTACATGACTTTTTCAAAATCCCAGCGAGTAGGAGCTCTTGTGGCTGGAGAGAAGTATTATGTGAGGGTGGACGCTTTTAATGAGAATGGAATAACAGAGGGAACGGTTCGGGAGCTGTAAGAGTTCAGAGTTTAAAAGGATAAGCAGCGTGAGGTATAAAGATGGCGATAAAAGCGATTCAGCAGATAATGCTCGGAACGGTAACAAGGACGGAAAGGGAAGCTGCGGAGGCTTTAAAGAGGATTAAGAAAGCTGGGTATGACGGCATTGAGCTGAACAGCTTTATGATTAACCATACGCCTTTCATTGTTAGATTTTTAACAAAAATGGCAGGTATGCCGGTGGGGAAGGGCGGAAATTTTAACTGGAAAAGGCTTGTGAATGATGCAGGACTTTCAGTGACTGGGATACATACGGATTTAGGCGGTCTGGAAAGGGATATGGATAATGCGGTTTCGGAAGCAAAAAAATACGGTACGGACAAGCTTATCATTACCGGTATGTATCGTTTTAATTATTCGGATAAGGCTGAGGTTGTGAAACTTGCGAAACGCCTTAACGAAGCGGGAAAACGCTTAAAGGAAGTGGGAATCACGCTTTGCTACCACAATCACAACGTGGAATTCCTAAAGCCCGATGGAGAACGCACGGTGATTGACATATTGATAGAAGAAACTGAGGCTTCCAATTTATACTTTGAGCCGGATACCTATTGGGCTGCGGAGGCGGGAGTCGATACGATAGGATTTTTAGAAAAACTAAGAGGGCGGATTAAACTGTATCATATAAACGACAGGGGTACGAAGTTAGCTAAGCCTCCTTTAACGCCGATTTTAAAGTCGGACAGTATGGAACTTGGTTATGGAAATATGCCGCTTAAGCGTCTGGTGGATATTGCGCTTTCGGAGAACGCGGATGCCGTGGTGCTTGAAAGCCATAAAAATTGGCCTGAAAAGTCACCGCTTCTTTCCATGGAAAAGTCGGCGGATTTTATGAACAAATATGTGAGATAGAGAAACTGAGGTAAGGTATGAGAGCGATAAACTGCAAAACGGAGTATATGACAAATCCCATAGGGCTTGATACCGAAAGCGTCCTTCTTTCGTGGAACTGCGAGGACGGAAGCTTCCAGACGGCATATCATATAGAAGCAAAGGAAGACGGTAAGCCGTTTTTTGACACCGGAAAGGTGAGTTCAAATAAGACAAGCTGTCTTATTGAAAGGCAGCCGGATTCAAGAGCTAGAGTTACGTGGAGAATCCGACTTTGGAACGAAAATGATGTATGCGGAGAATGGAGTGAAATTAACAGTTACGAGATGGGTCTGCTAAAGCCGGAGGACTGGCAAGGAGCATTTTGGATAAGCCATGAAACAGGCGCTCCTATAGAGGACGGAATTGAATTTGACGATGAGATGAACCGTCTTGCAAGAAAGGCTTTTAACGAGAAGAAGAAAGAAGAATCCGAAAGATATATACCTCATCTGCCTGCGGGGTATTTAAGAAATACCTTTGATGTAAAAGGAGCAAAGGAGAACGCCAGGCTGTATATAAGCGCTAAAGGTGTTTATGAGGCTTATATTAACGGTAAGAGAGTAGGAGAAGAGGTACTTACTCCGGGAAACAGCAACTATAATTATCAGATTAAATATCAGGCGTATGATATAGCGAAGTATTTAAAAGTCGGAGAAAATAATATAGAGATTATATTAGGCGACGGCTGGTACAGAAGCACATCAGGAGTGGACGGAGACAGAAATATATACGGAGATACGATTTCGGTAATAGCAAGGCTTGAAGTGGAGAGAGAGCCAATCGCAGTCACTGACGCCTCATGGGAGGCCTCCTCATCGGGACCGCTTGCTCAAAACGATATGGAGCAGGGCGAGATTTATGACGCGAGGAAAGAGGACTACGGCAGTAAAAAAGAATGCTGGTATCCGGCTTACGTGCTTGGGGCAGACTATAATCTTCTTTCGGCAGGAAATATGATTCCGGTCACAGAGAACGAAACGTTTACAGGGAAAATTATAACTACTCCTGACGGAGAATGTGTTATAGATTTTGGACAGAATATAGCGGGATATGTGGAATTTACCCTTACAGGAGAAAAGGGAAAGACGATTACATTAATTCACGGTGAGACCCTTGATGAGAACGGGAATTTTACCGAAGAAAATTTTCAGGACAGGGTGCGGCATAAAGAAAGCGGCGTATACCAGATGATATGCTATACCTGTAAAGCCGGTAAAAATCACTATAAACCTAAATTTACCGTAATGGGCTTTAGATATGTGAAGGTGATAACGGAGCTTGACCTTAGCGAAGCGGTATTTACTGCTCATGCCGTATATTCGAAAATGGAGCGTACCGGAAGCTTCGTATGCGGAAACGCTTTGGTAAACCGACTTGTTGAGAACGCATTATGGAGCCAGAAGGGCAATTTCTTAGATATACCTACAGACTGTCCTACCAGAGAAAGAGCAGGCTGGACGGGCGATGCGGGATTGTACGCGGATACCGGACTTACGCTTATGGACTCGGTTACGGTATTTCGCCATTGGTTAAAGCAATGCAGGTACGGGCAGTATGAGGACGGGCGTATAGCAAACATCGCTCCTCCAAACAATAGACCGGGCATGATAAGTAAAATGCTTGCAGGCTCTGTCGGGTGGGGAGACGCCTGTATAATCGTTCCCTATGAAATATATAAAAAAACCGGTGATGAGCGTATTTTGAGAGATAACTATGATATGATGAAAAAATGGTACGATTTTCTCACAAAAACCGCAAAGGAACACGGGGAGAAAGAATTTGCCAAAGACAAGAAATATAGGGATTATACCTTTGAAACGGGTATAAATTACGGAGAATGGTGCGAACCGGGAACCAATCCCGCGCAGAGCATGAGGGACGGAAACTATGACGTGGCGACTGCCTATTTCAGCCATTCAGGAAAGCTTTTGTCGGATATTGCGGATATTTTGGGACTTGAGTCCGATTCAGCTTATTATAAAGAAATGTCGGAGAATGCGAAAAAGGCTTTTGTAGAAAGCTTTACAGTAAAAGGCGATATAGAATCAAAAAGACAATGTCAGTATGTAAGACCTATTATATTCGGGCTTCTTTCGAAAGAGAAGGAAAAAGCGGCGGCAGCCGGGTTAAGTAGGCTTGTAGAAGAAGCAGATTATCATTTAAACACCGGTTTTTTGACCACTCCCCATATATGCGAGGCTCTGGTTAAGCACGGTTATACAGATGCCGCGTACAGGCTTTTGCTTCAGGAGGGTATGCCGGGATGGCTCTATTCAGTAAAAAAAGGAGCAACAACCATATGGGAAACCTGGGAAGGCATAAATGAGAAAGGAGTGCCTAAGGAATCATTGAATCATTATTCCTACGGAGCGGTAGTGGGCTGGCTTATCAGTGGGGTATGTGGAATAAAGTATTCTCAGAATGAAACCGTAATAAAGCCTGTACCGGATAAATCATTGGGATATGCCGAAGCAAAATACCTCTCCCCTAAGGGGCTTATAAAAAGCGGATGGCATTATGAGGGAGAAAAATGTATAATAGAGGTCGAAATACCGTGCAATATGAAGGCAAAGGTAATCCTCACTGACGGAAGCGAGTATGTAGTGGAGCCCGGAAAGAAAGTATTTGAAGAAATAATGAAAGATGCATAACAAAGATAAAGGCTTATCACCTGAGTCTGAATCAAACAAATTAATTCACCATATTTAGCCTATACTCATTAGGTGACATGCCGTATTTTTCACGGAATTTTCTGTGGAAATAACTGCTGTTGTCATAGCCTACGGCAGCCATTATTTTTTCGACGGTAAGTGTACTTTGCTTCAGCAGGAAAACAGCCTGCTGGAGCTTTCTTTCTTGTAAGAGCTCTTTAAAATTCTTGTTTAAGTGTTTCTTTAATAAACGGCTCACAAAATAGGCCGGTTCATTAATTTCGGCTGAAATTTCAGTTAGGGTGCCATTCTTATATCGGGTTTCTATATATTTTAACACTGTAAACATCATATTTTCATCGTATCTGTCAGGTAGTCCCTTATTTATATTTTCTGCAAAGGCGGAAAGATTCATAAGTAATAGTCCCATGGTGGTCTGTACTATACTGTTTGCGGACCTGGTCTCTTCCGCCTAAGTACTGTTCCTCTTCTGGAGTAATTTTTTTCAATCTATCTAGAAGTTCTTTTTTCATATTACCCACCTTTTGTCTGCAAATAAGGTCCCTATTCTTTGCATGAAATGACCTAAAAATACTGATAAGAATATTATAAGATGATGTGAGTGTCAAAAGTCTTTTTAAAACCGACTTTTGACACCTACATCATTTTATGGTAATAATATAATGCTAGTATTTCTGTAATTAGAACAGAAACCGCATCTGCGACAAGATTGGCAATTGGTAGTCCTTCCAGCTGGAACAGACCACTAAAAAGATATAATAATGGTATCAGAAGGAGTCCCTGCCTGAGAGCAGAAGCGATGGAGGCACTGGGTGCATTGCCACTTGCTTGTAAAAAATTAGTGGAAAGATAGTAGATACCGATGAATGGTCCCATCAGAATCTGATAAGTTACCAGATGTGCTCCGAGTGCAACAACAGAAGGGTCCTTGATGAACAGACCAATCACCCATTCCCTGCCCAAATATATAGAAACAGTAAGCATGGTACCAATCACCATAGTAAGAATTGTGACTTTTTGTAATATCTCTTTTAATTTTGTGTAATCCTTTCCACCATAGCAATAAGCTAATAATGGCTGAATACCCATACAAATTCCCATCTGAATCATCGTTACCAGCATAATAGCTTTTCCAGCAGCCGCCATTGCAGCCACTGCTGCAGTACCATATCCCACCAGAATATGGTTGCTGAAGGTACCGGCAAAGCCGCCCAGGATGCTGCTGATGGCATTTGGGAGTCCGAGAGCGAGAATACTTCCCAAAGCTTTTATATCATGCGCATAAGAAGGGCGCAATTCAATAATGCAATGTGTCTTACCTTTTATTTTATATATGAAATAATAGATAACCGCGATGACATTTCCTAGGACAGTAGCGATAGCAGCACCGCTTACACCAAGTTTAAGTACAATAATGAAAAACGGATCTAAAATGATGTTGGAAATGGTTGCAAGCATTCCACCCAGCAATCCCGCCTTAATCTCCCCCTCACCGCGCAGTGCTCCGCCGATACTGTGATTTAGCAGAATAATTGGGGCACCAATCGCAAGGATTAACAGATAAGATTTTGTATAATTCCACATTTCTTCATTGGCACCAAGAAAATGTAATAATGGTGTACAAAAAAGAAAACAGGCTATGGCAAAAATAATTCCCAAAATAATACTTGACCAGACACAAAGGGCACTGTAGCTGCGTACCTGTTGCTCATCATGTTGTCCCAATGCCTGTGCAATTCTCGTACAGCCGCCATTGCCAATCATAGTGCTGATTGCCATTAAAATAGAGAAAACAGGCATAACAAGGGAAACAGAAGCAACCTGTGAATAATCGCCAAGCCAGCTGACAAAATACATGTCTGCCATATTATAGAACATCATTACAACAATGGAAATAAGGGCGGGAATACTAAGAGAAAAGATAGCCTTCCATACAGATTTTTGAAAAATAGCTTCATTTTGCATAGATGTAACCTCCAAAATAAACGTCATCTGTTGATTTTCTTTCGCATTTCTATTATAATTTGTAGAAATATGTAAAACAACCATCAATATGTGATAGAACGAAAGATAAACAACGGTTTGAAGAAAAGTGTTGAATAAAAAAGAAAATGTAAATAGTGAGGTGCTTGGAATGAAAACGGATGCAAGAGTCAGATATACGCGAATGAGAATCAGGGAAGCATTTTTTGAGTGCTTAGAGAAAAAGCCGATTAATAAAATTACGGTAAAGGAAATCTGCGACATAGCAGAGATTAACCGTGCTACTTTTTACACGCATTATGCAGACCAGTTTGAATTAATGCAAAAGCTGGAGGAAGAGGTACTGGAAGGAATACAGCAAAGTATCAAAGACAGTTGTGAAAGTACATCCCAGGGATTATTAATTAAAATCATTAAGGGAATGATGAACAAAGAGAATTCGTATGCGCTACTTACTTCTCCCAATGGTGACCCGGGCTTTGCTACACGTATCTCAGAATTATTCTATCGGGGATGCAGACCACGTCTGGCACAGCATATGCCCGGATGTGCTGAAGAAGAAAAAGATGCAGCATATCTGTTTGTTGCAGGTGGTTGCGGACATCTGATTTCTGCATGGATGAAAGAAGGAATGCAAACTCCACCGGAAGAGGTTGCAGAGAGACTGAGAAAAATCTGTTCTACCTTTTTGGAAGCATATGCTCAGCAGAAATAAATCTGTAACTTATGCTTAACAGGTGTTGCTTTTTCCGGCATAAGTGTCAAGCAGATCAAGAAAGGCCTCCTGTGCGTTCTGATTTTGCTCAAATCGGAAGAAATGCAGTGATATTTTATAAAAACTCTCAAAGAGCAGTGTGGAATAATTCTCTGCCGCCATGTCATGTTCCAGACAGTAGAGAAAGAAATCAAGCCAGAGACCGGACATCAGATAAGCTTCTAGCTCGTAAATACTGTCAAAGCTTTTCAGAAAATAATCCGTAAACAGAGCACGCAGCTGTTTGGCAATATCTACATGTTCTGTTTTAATATGCAGCAGATTGCGTAAGGTTCCACGATTTTTTAAAAAATAGGTTTCAAAAATCCGATCAATCTGTTTTAAATCACTACGGTTCTGTATCTGTATATTATGTACGATATCTGTCAGTTCTGCTACATATTTTTGCTGGAGTCTTTCCAAAATTGCATATTTGTCCTGAAAATGCTGATAGAAGGTGGAGCGGTTAACCATTGCAGCATCAATGATATCGGAAACAGTTATCTTTTCAAAAGCTTTGGAACCTAAAAGGGATAAAAAGGCATTCATAATATCCCGGTCTGTACGTTCAAACTGATTGATTCGTTTCATCGCGTATTTCCTCCTAATGTATATATTCATAGTAACATAATGAAATACGAAATACAACACTGTGTTTGATTAACAAACAATTTTGCTGTAATGTCTGTTAATGCAACATTGATTAAAAGATGTCTGTGGCATGCAAAAAGGATATTTGTTATTTTGTAGATAGCAAAAAAGTTATAACAATCATTTTTTAGGAGGTTTTATTATGGCAAGTGTAGAAATGGAACAGTTAAAAGTTGGGATGAAAATGATGATGGAGAAGGGGTTTGCAGTAACCTTTGATGGTTCTATGGACCCAATCCAGCTTCGCAACACCATTCAGGCAGCACAGGAACGTATGCCTTATGAACCGGGTGTTACATTTATTCCGGAAAAGTTTGGGGATATGGATGCAGAACTTTCCATGCCTGAAGGCGCAAGAGAAGATGCGATTATTATTTATATTCACGGAGGCGGATTGATTTGTGGAGATGCTTTTTCATCCAGAGGATATGCCTCTATGCTGGCAGGTGAGACGAAAATCCCTGTTTATGCATTTTCTTATCGTCTTGCTCCGGAAAACAAATTCCCTGCGGCAATTGATGACTGCTTTGAGGCGTACAAGGCAATCCTTGCAAAAAATCCGGACAAGCCGATTTTTTTAATTGGAGAAAGCGGAGGCGGATACTTAAGCATTGTAACAGCGATGAGAGCACGTGACAATGGGATTAAAATGCCTGCTGGGGTGATTCCATATTCACCTGTCATTGATATGAGTGGTGCATTAAACCGAATCAGAGAAGGAAACAAGGATTTTACGGTAACACCGGATGGGCTGTACTGGTTATTGGAATTATATTGTAAAGAAGAGGAAGTAAAAAATCCGTATGTTTCTCCATATTATGATGATATGCATGATATGCCGCCAATGCTTCTGGCATGGGATGAAAGCGAGACGTTATCGGTGGATTCTGAAGATATTGTTGCCAAATTAGAGAAAAACGGCATTGAGTGTCATGCAAAATCTTATCCGGACTGTTTCCATGCATTTGCGACATCAGGGCGTGGAACACCGGAGAGTATGGCGGTATTACAAGATACGGTAGCATTTATCAATGCGCATATTTAGATATAGATTATATGTAAAAAGGCTGGGACAGAAGGAACAGTCTTTTCTATTGTAACGCTTCTTAATTTTTGATATAATGAAAATATATTATTTATCTCATAGGGTATGGGGTGAGAAGCGTATGCAGGTAGATTTAATCAGACAATTAGAAGAATTAGTGAATGCATTTGGCATCAATGTCAAGTGTTTGAGCAGTCAGACGAATCCGGATATCGAGTATGACCAGGGCCTTCGTAGGTTTTTGCAATATCCTGATGATATTTTGCGCCAGATAGGAAATATGGAGCAATGGTATGAGGAAAAAATACTTTATATCGTGCGGGATTCCTTTGAGGAGTATTATATGAGTTTTTTGATTCCGGAAGAATACAGAAAAGGAACAGAAAAGGAATTCCTATTGATTGGTCCTTATATTATGGAGGAGCCGGAATACATTGTGGAGAAGATGATACAACGGAATCAACTTTCGCTTTGTCTTATCAATGAACTTAAGGAATACTATTATAGTGTTCCATTGCTGATGATTTCGGATGCAATCGAAGGCATCGTTCTTACGCAGATGGGTTATATTTTTCATGATAGGGAAGGGCTGCAAATCAGGAGAACGGAAGATGCCTATAGAATTAGGATGGAATCGAAAAACATGAATCTTGGAGAAGAACATGGGTTATCGATGGCTGCGATTGAGGAGCGCTATCTTTATGAAGAAATGATGATGGCTGCTGTCCGCACGGGAAATATGGAAAAGGTGATTGAGGTTGATAAGAAATTCCAGCATTACCGTCTGAAACCAAGAAGTCAGGATACCCTTCGGGATGTGAAGAACCTCATGATAGTTTGGAATACGCTTTTGCGCAAGGCTGCACAGCAGGCAGATGTACATCCGGCGTATATTGACCGTGTTTCTGAAAATTTTGCAAAGAATATAGAAAACTGTATACATATCAATGAGTTGGCTTCTGTAAGCAGGGATATGGTGCACAAATATTGTCTCCTGGTGCGAAATCACTCGTTACAGGGACATTCTCTTATGGTGCGGGATGCGCTAAACTATATTGATTTTCACATCAGGGAACCTCTGTCATTAAAACTTATTTCGGAGCAGGTAAATGTGAGCTCCAGTTACCTGTCTGTGCAGTTTAAAAAGGAAACGGGCAAGACACTGACGGATTATATAAATGAAAAACGGATACATGAGTCACTGGTGCTTTTGGCTGCTACGGAAATGCCAATTCAGGAGGTTGCGGAGCGCGTTGGTATCTATGACGAGAATTATTATGCACGTTTGTTCAAGAAATATCAGAACCAGACAGCCAAGCAGTATCGCAATATGATGAAGCTGACAAAATAAAAAAGTAAATTTGTGCTAGTTTTCTTAAAAATTATTCTAAGAAGAAAAGACAATATTTCTTATAATTATCTTATAAGAGATATTGTTTTTTTATGGAAGTTTTTAAGAGGAGAGTAAGATAAGATGAGTAGGATACATATCGTGGAACAAAACGGAAAAAAGATGCTGATGGTAGGTGACAAGCCTTTCATAATGCTTTCAGGTGAAGTTCACAATTCCAATTCTTCTTCGGTGGAATACATGGAACAGGTGTATGACAAGGCAGATGCTTTGGGCTTGAACAGCCTGCTGCTGCCGGTGACGTGGGAGCTTATTGAACCCGAGGAGGGGAAATTTGATTTCTCGTTGGTGGACGGCTTAATTATACAGGCGAGAAGACGTGGGAAAAAACTAGGTCTTTTGTGGTTTGGAGCCTGGAAAAATGCACAGTGTTATTATGCGCCGGAATGGGTGAAAACAGATTTAAAGCGCTTTAAGCGCGCTCAAGTAGAGAAGGGAAAGAATTTTATTCGAAGGAAGGACTTCTATGGTATGCCTTATACGACGCTTTCTTATCTGTGTGAGGAGACAAAGCAGGCGGATGCGAAAGCTTTTTCTATGTTGATGAAGCATATCAGAGAGATAGATAGTGAAAGCCAGACCGTGATTATGGTTCAGGTGGAGAATGAGACAGGACTTATGGGTACGGCAAGGGAAAACTCAAATGAGGCGGATGCAATTTTTTCTGCAAAAGTGCCAAATGAGTTTGCTTCTTATATGAAACAGCATACGGATACGATGGTGACGGATGTAAAATGGGAAGTAGAAAATGGTGCACATGAGGGAAGCTGGACAGAGGTATTTGGAAACTGTGCGGAGGAGATTTTTAGCGCTTATTATACTGCAAGCTATGTGAATGCAGTAGCTAAGGCAGGAAAAAGAGAATACTCAATTCCGATGACGGCAAACTGCTGGCTTGATAAGGATGGAGCACCCGGAACTTATCCGGCGGGAGGACCGGTGTCTCGGATGATGGAGGTATGGGCCTACTGTGCACCAAATATTGATATTATTGCACCGGATATTTATGTGCAGAATTTTTTGGAAATCTGTGATGAATATACAAGAAGAAATACGCCTTTATTTATTCCGGAATGTGCGACGCACAGCTATGCAGGGCCGAGAGAGGTGTACTGTATCGGACATTATCATGCACTCTGTTATTCTCCATTTGGATTTGAGGATATGGGACAGCCGTTTTCTGCAATACAGTCCTATCTGTTTGGGGTGGATGTGGAAGATACGGCATTGAAAACGCCTATGAACGTGGAAGAATATGGATGGTATACCCGTACGCTGCAGGAGATGATGCCTTTATTGACTGAAAAGTATGGAACCTCTGATTTGCAGGCTGTTTCCTGTGAGCGCAAAGAAGAAGATAAGATGCTATTTGGAACTTTTGGTTTCCAGATTGCACTCGATACACCAATGATTGTCAGAAAGGATAGCGTCTGCATGATTTTAATGGAGTCAGAGGACACCTTTTATATTCTGATTCATGCAGCGGCATTTGGATATTTTTCCACGAATTCAGACAGACCGAATGTAGATGTGCTGGCTCTTGAAGAGGGACATTTTGAAAATGGAATTTGGATTCCGGGACGCAGACTTAACGGTGATGAGGTGGTCAATACAATGTATCAGGAGCCTACACTTTTAAAACTTAAACTATTTGCCTATTTATAGAGAAGGAGAAATATCATATGAAACGTCAAACATTTTGTAACCCACTGGATTTATCCTACCGCTATCAACATATGTTGATTCAGGGAGAGCGCAGTGCCTTCCGTGAGGGTGCGGATCCAACCTTGATTTTTTATAAGGGAACCTATTATATCTTTGTATCCATGGCATCCGGATTCTGGTACAGTAAGGACCTGTTGGACTGGAAGTTTCATGGAAATAAGGATTTATTGATTTATGATTATGCACCGGATGCAAGGCAGGTGGGAGATTATCTTTATTTCTGTGCTTCCAGAAGAGGGGTGAACTGCCCAATTCTGCGCTCGGCAAATCCGCTTGAGGATGATTTTGAGGAGGTATCTGCACCTTTTGATTTCTGGGACCCTGATATGTTCTGTGATGATGACGGACGGGTATATTTTTATTGGGGCTGCAGTAATATGGACCCAATTTTTGGCGTGGAGATGGACCTGGTGACAATGACTCCTATAGGAGATCCGGTGCCATTACTGGAAGGACATGAGGATGTATTAGGATATGAGCGCGCCGGTGAAAATGGCGTTGTGCTGAAAGAAGGCGGGCTTTATGAGTTTATTGCAAGCTGCATGAATCCGGAAACAGGAGAGTTTGAACTTCCGGAGCACATGCCGGACACAGCAGGATTTACCAGAGAGCGGCTTATGCGTATGGTAAAATCTGCAGGACGTCCTTATATCGAAGGGGCATTTATGACGAAGCATAATGGTAAATATTATCTTCAATATGCGGTTCCGGGAACCCAGTTCAATACTTATGCAGATGGTGTCTATGTATCGGACACACCGTTAGGACCATTTACGGTGCAGTCCAGCAATCCTTATTCCAGTAAGCCTGGCGGATTTATTCATGCTGCAGGTCACGGAAGCACGATAGCGGATGCTTATGGAAATTACTGGCATGCTTCCACGATGCGCATCAGTGTCAACCACAATTTTGAACGCAGGGTCGGTCTGTTCCCAGCCGGTTTTGATGAGGATGGAATCCTGTTTTGTAACCAAAATTTTGCAGATTATCCGATGCGGATTCCGGAGGGAAAATTTGATCCTTGGTCCATAAAACCGGAATGGATGCTTTTATCCTATCAAAAACCGGCGACAGCTTCATCCACAGCAGAGGGCAGCAATGTGAAGCTTGCAGTGGATGAGGATATTCGGAGCTGGTGGAGTGCTGCAACAAATAAAGAGTCTGAGTGGTACTGTGTGGATTTGGAAAAACAATCCGAGGTACATGCAATTCAGGTGAATCTGGCTGATGAAAATCTGGCTGTGGAATATCCGGAGGATATCTATGGGGGTTCTCTTGGGGAAAAACGGTATATCGAACAGAAGCCGGTGACATCTTCCTATCGCATTGAAATGAGTCTTGACGGAGAAGCGTGGAGTGTGCTTGAGGAAGTGTCAAGAGAATGCTCCAATGGTTATTACGAGTATCCGGATGGTATTATGGCACGTTATATTCGTATTACCGGGGCAAAGCTTCCATATGGACAGCCGCTTCGCATCAGCGGACTGCGTGTTTTTGGAACTGCAAACGGTTCAAAACCCGAAAAGGCGAAGGCAAAAGCCGTCCGAACGGGAGACTTAGACGGACTAGTGAGCTGGGAGCCGATTGATGGAGCGCAGGGGTGTAATGTGCGCTATGGCATAGCACCGGACAAGCTCTACTGCAGCTGGATGGTATACGGGGCGACAGAGGTGAATCTGTCAACGCTTATTAAAGGACAAGAGTATTATATCTGTGTGGACAGCTTTAATGAAAACGGAATTACGGAAGGCGATGTGATTCTGATGATGTAGAGTGATATGGAGTAAAGATTTTATGGTTTTTTTAGAGAGAACTAAAAATTGTGCTACTAAACAAAAAAATCATTCTAAAGCAAATCTAGTGAGAGGCTTATAATAATAAAAAAAGCACATGTTAAGTTTTACAATGCAATAGGAGGAGGGAAAATGATGAAAACAAAGGAAACAAACGTACAGGTGGAACAAAATGATGTTTTGTATCGCAGGGCGAAGACATGGCAGATTGCGCTATTTACTTTAGTAAATGGTGCTAATATGGCATTTTATGTGTTGATGACTTATGTTAGTTATCTGGCAAATGCAGGATATGGAATCGCAGTTGCAGTTACAGGCGTTATTATGACAGTCACCCGATTATTCGATGGTGTGACAGACCCACTTATTGCGCTGTTTGTTGACCGGTTTAATACAAAATTCGGTAAAATACGAATCCTTATGTGGATTGGATGGGCAATAGAATCAGTTGCATGTCTTGCAATGTACAATTTTGGAAGCAGCGGAAAACACGGAATTGTATTCTTTGTCATTGCATATTTACTGTACATAATTGGATATACAGTATTTGGTGTATCTACTAATATTGTTGGACCTGTAATGACAAACGATCCAAAACAGAGACCAATGCTAGCACGCTGGGGAACGATGTATAGTTATTTATTTCCTATGATTATCAATGTAGTTGTTACTATGGTAATCCTTCCAAGATATGGGAATGAATATAACGTACCGATGCTGGCAACTACGTGTATTTTTACTATTGTATTTGCAGCAGCAATGATAGCATTAACCTGTGTCGGTGTAAGTGCATTTGATAAACCGGAGAACTTTGTTTCTATCAGTGCAGACAAGAAGGAAGAGAAAAAAGTAGGCTTTAAAGATATGTTGGCTTTGTTAAAGAGTAATAAAGCATTTCAGATGTATGTAGTTGCTGCTGCATCCGATAAACTTGCATTGTCTACAGGAGGACAGGCGGTTGTTGCAACCATGTTTTATGGAATTTTGATTGGAAATATGCAGCTAGGAACGACTTTCTCTGTTATTGCCATGCTTCCGTCTATTGTATTCCTATTCATTTCTACCGGTATGGCAGCGAAGAAAGGTAATAAGGAATCCATGGTAACCTGGACGTGGGCTTGTATGGCTATCGCGGTGATAGCGGTTATATTCTGCGCAGTGGTTGATATGACTTCGATTATGAGAGCAATTGTTCCGACCGCAATCTTTTTTGTCATCATGCTTTTATTTGGAGGGGTTAAGATGGGTGTTTCCGCCTGTACCGGAGCAATGATGCACGACATAGTTGATTACGAGATGTCGCGGACATCTACTTTTATGCCGAGTACTGTGGCAGCTACATATTCTTTTTTAGATAAAGTGATTTCAGCTTTATCATCAACAGTTGCAGCCTGCTGTGTAGCCCTTATCGGATTTAAGGAAGTAATGCCTCAGCCTACAGATGCTGCAACAGCACCGATATTCTGGATGACAATGTTCCTGATGTTTGGATTCCCACTCATTGGCTGGATTTGTACCATCATTTCCATGAAGTTCTATCCATTGTCAAAAGAGAAGATGGTGGAGGTTCAGAAAAAGAATCAGGAAATCAGAAAAGCACTAGAAACCGATGCTGAGAATTAATACCACACCTATAGCAGCACCGCCTTATTAAAAGGCGGTGCTTTGCTAAATCAAATAAGTAAAAATAGATTGGAGAAAAAAAGAATGCGACAGACATATAAAATAAATGATGACTGGATTTTTATAAAAGAGAATGTGGGCATGGAAGCAGCAATGACAGCAGTAGGAGAACATATTTCCCTTCCACACACATGGAACGCAGAGGATGGACAGGATGGAGGAAATGATTATTACCGTGGCACCTGCTGGTATGTGAAAAAGTTTGTAAGACCGGAACTTATGGAAGAGGAAGAAGCATGGATTGAATTCCGCGGTATAGGAATGAGTGCAAATGTATATGTGAATGGACAGAAGCTGGCACAGCATGAAGGTGGGTATTCTACATTTCGTGTTAACATAACAGAAGTATTGCAGGAAGAAAATGTGCTGGCTATTTCAGTAGATAATGGCGTAAACCGCAGAGTTTATCCGCAGAAGGCAGATTTTACCTTTTATGGTGGAATCTATCGGGATGTATATCTGATTACGGTACCAAAAGAGCATTTCGCATTAGGTTATTTTGGAGGAAATGGAATAAAGGTTACTCCGCAGGTGACATTGGGAAATCCGGATGCTAAAATTAAAATAGAAGCATGGACGGAAAATGTGACATCAGAAGGGAAAACAGTAATTACCATCCACGATGCAGACAAAAATGTGGTTGCTTCAACAGAAACCGATGTGGTGGAGAATCATTTGGAAGCAGAGCTTACAATAAAAAATGTGTCTCTATGGGATGGATTAGAAAATCCATACTTATATACGGTAACCGTGCAGCTTTTTGAAATGGATAAGGCAATTGATGAGATTGACACCAGATTCGGTTGCCGTACCTATTCGGTGGATCCGGAAAAAGGATTTTTCTTAAATGGCAGAAGCTATCCGCTCTGTGGTGTGGCCAGACATCAGGATCGAAGAGATGCTGGAAATGCACTTACAAAAGAGATGCACCGGGAAGATATGGATATTATTTGCGAGCTTGGAGCAAATACCATTCGACTGGCACATTATCAGCATGATCAGTATTTCTATGACTTGTGCGACGAGCGTGGTCTGATTGTGTGGGCTGAAATTCCTTATATTACGGAGCATATGCCGGAAGGAAGGGAGAATACCATCAGTCAGATGACAGAGCTTGTAATTCAGAATTATAATCACCCATCCATCATCTGTTGGGGGCTTTCTAACGAAATTACTACAAGCGGAGGCGTGACAGAGGATTTGATGGAGAATCATGTGATTCTAAATGAGCTTTGTCACAAGCTGGATGCAACACGTCCGACTACCATGGCAAATGTATTTATTTTAGACACCGCGGAGTCCCTTGTGAAATTACCGGATATCCGTTCCTATAATCTGTATTATGGTTGGTACGTAGGAGAAAAAGAGGAAAATGATACATGGTTTGACAGCTTTCATGCGAAGTATCCGGATACTGCCATTGGTTTGTCTGAATATGGTGCAGATGCAACCATCTGTTATCAGACAGGAAAGCCGGAAAAGGGAGATTGTACGGAAGAATACCAGGCAGTCTACCATGAACATATGTTGAAGATGTGGAAAGAGCGTCCTTATATCTGGGCAATGCATGTATGGAACATGTTTGATTTTGCGGCAGACGGCAGGGAAGACGGTGGAGAAAAGGGAGTGAACCATAAGGGACTTGTTACCTTCGACCGAAAAATAAAGAAGGATGCATTTTATATCTATAAGGCATATCTTTCTAAGGAACCATTTGTCCATGCGTGTGGCAGCCGCTATATTGACAGGGCAGAAGATATAACAGAGGTAAAGGTGTATTCCAATTTGCTGAAAGTAACACTTTTTGTGGATGGAGTGGAAGCTGAAGCAAAAGAGGCGGATAAGATTTTTGTATTTGAAGTACCGATTAACGGAGAGCATATCATTGAAGCAGTAGCTGAAGTGCCGGATACATTGGATGGAGTAACTGCAAAAGTGACTGACAGTATACGCATCCGTAAGGTATCTGAACCAAATCGGTCTTACATCCTGCCAAGAGAAACGATTGTCAACTGGTTTGAACGTGAGGATATGCAGACTCCGGTGGGATATTTTTCCATTAAGGATAAAATAGTGGATTTAAAAGCAAACCCTAAGGCTGCAGTCATTCTTGCTAAAGCGATGGAAAAGATAGCAGAGAAAACCATTGAAAAGTATGGAGATGTGGCAAAAAATACAAAGGTATCCGATGAAATGCAGCGTCAGATGGAACAGATGTCTTTAGAGGCGCAGCTTAAAATGGCAGGAGGCGCGATTCCAACGGAAATAGTAGTGGAAGTAAATAAAATGCTGAATCAGATTCCTAAAGAGGAGTAGCAATCTATGAAAGATAAGATGAAAAAAATATTACAGGGAAATAGTGAGAATCATCTGCTGCCATTTTTCTGGCAGCATGGTGAGGACGAAGCTATATTACGTGAATACATGGCAGCAATCGACGGAGCGAATTGCCATGCGGTATGTGTGGAAAGCCGTCCGCATCCCGATTTTTGTGGGCCGAAATGGTGGGCTGACATGGATGTGATTTTAGATGAGGCACGTAAGCGAAATATGAAGGTCTGGATTTTAGATGATAGTCATTTTCCGACCGGATTTGCAAATGGAGCGGTGAAAAATGCGCCTCTTAAGTTGCATCGTCAGAGTGTGTGTGCCAATGTTGTTTCCTATACAGGGGCTGCAGAAGAGATTACAGTGGAATTAGCCGGAATGATTCCACCGGAGTTTAAACCGGCTAATATGATGGAACAGTATGTAATCCCAGCTATGCTAAAGGAGGCACCGCATTTTGAAGATGATACCGTACTGGCGGTTACTGCAGTAAATACTTCAACGGGTGAGGTAGTGGCACTTCCACTGCCTGCGGATGGAGAAAGGCTGCATTGGTATAAACCGGAAGGTGAATGGAATCTGTACGTAGTTGGATTGAGTAGGAATTGTGGCCCACATCGGGAGTATATCAATATGCTAGACCCGGATAGCTGCCGGTTACTGATTGATGCAGTATACGAGACACACTGGGCGCGTTATTCTTCTGATTTTGGAAAGACGATTGCGGGATTCTTTTCGGATGAACCGGAGTTAGGCAATGGACACATGTATCTTTACGATAATCTTCTTGGTACAGACCAGGATTTGCCATTTGCGTCGACTATGCCGGAAAAACTGCAGGATTTACTTGGTGACAATTGGGCAGACCAGCTATTCTATTTGTGGTGTAATGATGGAGATCCGGCTAAAACAGCACAGGTACGATATGCTTACATGGATGCGGTAACAAAACTGGTAAGGAAACATTTTTCGCGTCAGCTGGGAGAGTGGTGCCATGCACACGGCGTACAGTATATCGGCCATATGATAGAAGACAGCAATGCTCATGCACGTACCGGTTCCAGTCTGGGACATTATTTCAGGGGACTGGATGGACAGGACATGGCAGGTATTGATGATATTGGAGGTCAGGTACTTCCGCAGGGGGAAGATGCACCGGATGTGGGAACGCTTGGCAGTAAGCGTGACGGTGAGTTCTACCACTATATGATGGGAAATCTGGCAGCCAGTGCGGCTGCAATTGAACCGAAAAAGCAAGGAAACGCACTGTGTGAAATTTTTGGAAATTATGGCTGGGCAGAAGGCGTACAGCTTGAAAAATATCTGGCTGACCACTTCATGGTCCGCGGCATCAATCATTTTGTACCGCATGCATTCAGTCCGGCACCATTTCCAGATTCTGACTGCCCGCCGCATTTTTATGCACATGGGCACAACCCGCAGTATCGTCATTTCGGAGAACTTATGAAATATATGAACCGGATAAGTACATTAATTTCCGGTGGACGTCGCATTGTTCGTGCAGCAATCTTGTATCATGGTGAATCAGAGTGGATGGGGAATGCGATGCTGACACAAAAGCCGGCAAGAAAGCTGGCAGAAGCACAGATAGAGTTTGATACCATTCCTTATGATGTTTTTTTAGAGCCTGAACATTACAATACGAAACTGGGAAATCCGCTGCAGGTGAACACACAGGAGTATCGTGCGTTTATCATTCCAAAAACTCAGTTTATGACAACCACTATAGCAAAGGCTATAGTGGAGCTTCATGATTTAGGTCTTCCTGTTATTTTTATTGACAGTCTGCCGCAGGGAATCATAGAGGGTGATGATGATTTGCTGAACACTTTGTCAGAGTGCATGGTGCTTTCACTGGATGAACTTGTAGAGACCATGATAAAATTATCCGTACCGGAAGTACAGTTTGCACCGGAAAGTACCTATTTGCGGGCAATGCACTATGCAGGCGAGGCAGAACTGTATTACTTTGTAAATGAAGCAGCGACAGTCTATCATGGAACGGTTCGCTTACCGGTTTCCGGTCCTTGTTATTGGTATGATGCATGGACAAATACAATCTATCCGGCAGAGGTTTTGGATGGTGAAGCCGTGGTAACCATTGAGCCTCGAAAGAGTCTTATTCTGATATTGGATGAAGCTGATTCTGATATGTTTGCGGAACCGATACGGTGTGAAGGCGACATGACAGAAACGGCGCCTTGGAGTAGGGCAGTCTGTGCCGGAATTAACTATCCTGATTTTGGAGAAGCTGTTACGGTTGTGATGCCGGATCAGCTGACTAAGGAGCAGCCTGCATTCTCCGGATTTGTCCGGTATGAGAGCAGCTTTGCAATACCACGGGAAGGAAAGGTAGCTTTGGAAATTATGGATGCGTCAGAAGGAGTAGAGGTATTTGTCAATGGTAAGAGTGCCGGTATCCAGATTGTGCCGCCATACCGCTATGATATTTCAGCGCTGGCTCATACGGGAGAAAATACAATTGCGATTGAAGTGGCGACAACACTGGAACGTTATTGCTATGATCTGACGAAGGATGATATACGTATGAAGTTTCGTGGTTTGCAGACTCCTGTGTGTGGTAGCGGTGTTACAGGAGATGTGCACATTTATTTTAAATAGGGGCTAAGAAAAGGAGATAATTTTAAAAATGAGAAGAGACTGTATTGATCAAAGCTGGGAATTTATGTTTGGAGAACCGTCCAATATTCCGGGGATGCCTAAGGAAACAAGAGAAGTGAACCTTCCGCACGATTTTATGATTGAAACAGATGTAAAATCGGATTCTGTCAATGGTGCCAACACCGGATATTATGATGGCAGTACAGCTACATATACAAAATATATTGATGCACCAAAAGAGTGGGAAAATAAAAGAGTTCTCGTGGAATTTGACGGAGCATTTCGTGATGTAACCGTAAACTTAAATGGGAGTATTATGGGAAGACATCATTATGGTTATACACCGTTTATCATCGATCTGACTTCACGAATGAAGCTGGGAAAAAAGAACCGCCTTGCGGTTACTGTGAGCAATGATATGGAACCGAACAGCAGATGGTATCCGGGAGCCGGAATCTACCGTCACGTTCACTTACTGACTGCTCCAAAGCTTCACATTGCACCACATGGAATATTTGTTTATACAGACCATATTGTGGGAGAGGATGCATTTGTAATTGCAGAAATCACGATTGAAAATCATACAGCAGAGGATCAGGATGTATGGATCAATCTGTTACTTGCACAGGTGAGTGACAACGAGGCACAGCTCAAAAAGAACGCAGGTTCAGTCAAAGTGCATGTGCCAGCAGGAGGTACTGCGGTTGCAAGAACGCAATTTATGGTAGAGCAGGCAAAAATTTGGGATATTGATTCGCCGAATCTGTATCAGGTTACAGCGCAGCTGATGGAATACCGGCCTGCTAAAGACGAAATTCCAGATGATAGT
Source organism: Catonella sp. (assembly GCF_057250765.1). Classification (NCBI taxonomy): domain Bacteria; kingdom Bacillati; phylum Bacillota; class Clostridia; order Lachnospirales; family Lachnospiraceae; genus Catonella; species Catonella sp. The sequence goes on along the minus strand of NZ_DBHIEC010000008.1, from coordinate 86,912 downwards.
AAGGTCCTTGACTGTGAACAGACAAATTTTGGAATTCGTACCATTTCCGTGGATGCAAAGAATGGATTTATGTTAAACGGCAGAACAGTGCATTTAAAAGGAGGATGTGTTCACCACGATAACGGAATTTTAGGAGCAGCTTCTTTTAGGGATAGTGAATACAGAAAGGTAAAACTTCATAAGGACAATGGATATAATGCTTTGCGTTTTGCACACAATCCGGTATCTACAGATATGTTAGACGCCTGTGACAGACTTGGTATTGTGGTTATTAATGAAGCTTTTGATACATGGAACATGTCGAAAAACACCCATGATTATTGCGGACATTTTGCCAGGGAGTGGAAGGCTGAGCTGACAAGCTTTGTAGTAAGAGACCGGAATCATCCATCTGTTATTTTCTGGTCTATCGGAAATGAACTTCCGGAGCAGGGCGGACTGTCAGACGGATATCAGACCTCTGCAATGCTGTCTGAGCAGGTGCGAAAGCTGGATCATACCCGCTTTGTTACAGGTGCCTTGTGTTCCTTCTTTAACGGATTAGATGATGAAGACAGAGCAAAATTCTGGCAGTCTCTGATGCAGGAAGCACAGTTAAACGGTGGAGCGTTGAATAATCTGGATGGTAAGTTTGGCCGTGAGATTTGGAATGATTATACGGAAGGCTTTGTGGCACCATGGGATGTGGTGGGATATAATTATTTGAATTATCACTACGAAGAGGCTTTGGAGCTGTTCCCGAATCGTGTAATCTGCTGCACAGAGAGTAAACCAAGACAGATGGAGGAGTACTGGGAGGATGTTCTTCGTCTGCCAAACGTTATTGGTGATTTTGAATGGACCAGTCATGATTATATCGGAGAAGCAGGCATCGGAAAACGTATGTATGTGGAACCTGAGCAGGCTGTCACTGCAGGCCAGGTAATGCATATGGCGGGTTACCCATGGCGAACCGCCGGAGCAGGAGAATTTGATTTGTGCGGATTTGAAAAGCCACAGCTGGCATATCGCAGAATCATCTGGGGTTCGGATGAAACCTATATTGCCTGCCATAATCCGCAAAATTACGGAAAGGTAGAGCTTTTAGACCGTTACGCATGGCAGGATTGTGCAAATAGCTGGAGTTGGCCTGTAGAAGAAGGCAGCCCGATACGTGTGGAGGTTTATTCCGCAGCAGAAGAAGTAGAACTTATCTTGAATGGTAAGTCTGTCGGAAAAGAAAAAGCCGGAAAAGATAATCACAGGAAAGTATGTTTTGAATTAAAATATGAACCGGGTGTATTAGAAGCTATCAGCTATACTAACGGGCAGGAGGTATCGAGAGACCGGGTAGTGTCTGCAGGAAAACCTGCAGGATTACGAATTACTACGGATACCAGAGCCTTGCATCATGAGAGTCTTTCGGCAGACGGACAGTCATTGGCTTTTGCAATCGTTGAGGTTGTAGATGAGAAGGGAAATCCGGTGCCATATGTAGAAACAGAAGTAACAGCACAGGTGGAAGGAGAAGCTGTGCTGGCAGCGTTTGGAACCGGAAGGACCATTACAGAAGAAAATTATACCTCTGGGAAAGTAATTACATATCAGGGAAAAGCGCTTGCTATTATTCGGGCAGGTCAGTCAGAAGGTGTTGCAAAGCTTACTGTGAAAGCAGAAGGATTAGGCGAACGGCAGCTGGAATTGCCTGTAAAAAATGAAGTATAAAAAGCGAATAAGATGATTTTGGTTAATTAAGGAGAAAGTAGATATGAGTAAATTGCCGAAAACATTTTTGATTGGAGCATCAACAGCAGCACATCAGGTAGAAGGAAATAATATTCACAGTGATTACTGGGCAATGGAGCAGATGGAACATACAAGTTTTAATGAGCCTTCTTTGGATGCCGTAGATCATTATAACCGTTACGAAGAGGACATTAAGCTTATGGCAGAGGCGGGCTTAAATGCTTATCGTTTTTCTATTGAATGGGCGAGAATTGAGCCGAAATGCGGTAAGTTTGATGAGACAGAAATTGCACACTACCGAAAAGTCTTAGAGTGCTGTAGAGCAAATGGAATCGAGCCAATCGTAACTATGCACCACTTCACATCCCCAAAATGGCTGATAGCACAAGGCGGTTGGGAAAGTGAAGAAACCATTGGTGCTTTTGCAAAATATTGCGCTTATGTGACAGAACAGCTTGGTGATTTGATGCATTATGTATGTACTATCAATGAGGCAAATATGGGACTACAGGTTGCAGCAATTGCAAAGCGTTATATGAAACAGATGCAGGCAGCTGCTGCAAAAAGTGAAGCAGAGCGAAAGGAAGAACGTGCAAAAGCAGAAAGCTCTGTTCAGGTGGGTATCAACCTTGAAGCGAATCCAATGATGGAAAAAATGAAAAAACAGGCAATGGAAAATGCTGTAGTATTTGGAACACCCCAGCCACAGACTTTTGTCAGCCAGCGGACAGAAGCAGGAGATATCCTTGTTATGAGGGCACATCAGGCAGCAAAGGAAGCGATGAAGGCGATAAAGCCGGACCTTCAAATTGGTATTACTTTATCACTACACGATATTCAGTCACAGGAAGGCGGAGAGGAAGAGGCAGCAAGAGAGTGGGAAGAAGAGTTTATGCGCTATCTGCCATATATTAAAAATGATGATTTCTTCGGACTTCAAAATTATACACGTACCTTAATGGGAAAAGATGGTTCTCTGCCCTGTCCTGAGGGCACCGAAACGACACAGATGGGTTATGAATTCTATCCGGAAGCACTTGGAAATGTGATTCGAACCGTACATAAGAGTCTTTCTATTCCAATTATGGTTACGGAAAATGGAATTGCAACGTCAGACGATAACAGACGTGTGGCATTTATTGAAAGAGCTTTAAAGGGTGTCGAGGACTGTGTTGCAGATGGAATCAAAGTCATCGGATATATGCACTGGTCATTACTGGACAATTTTGAGTGGCAGAAAGGATTTTCCATGACCTTTGGATTGATTGCAGTAGACAGGACAACACAGACCAGACATCCGAAAGAAAGTCTTAAAGTACTGGGCAGTTATCGCAAATAGTGAGAAAGAAATATATGAAAATAGAGAAAATTCTATTATGAATATAGAAAAGTAACAGAAATTAAAAATGGAAGTTTGCTCGTAAGGGTAAGCTTCTTTTTTGTGTAGAATAATATTGCAGAGTATCCATCCCCCGTATGGCATTATGAGGGAGAAAAATGTATAATAGAGGTCGAAATACCGTGCAATATGAAGGCAAAGGTAATCCTCACTGACGGAAGCGAGTATGTAGTGGAGCCCGGAAAGAAAGTATTTGAAGAAATAATGAAAGATGCATAACAAAGATAAAGGCTTATCACCTGAGTCTGAATCAAACAAATTAATTCACCATATTTAGCCTATACTCATTAGGTGACATGCCGTATTTTTCACGGAATTTTCTGTGGAAATAACTGCTGTTGTCATAGCCTACGGCAGCCATTATTTTTTCGACGGTAAGTGTACTTTGCTTCAGCAGGAAAACAGCCTGCTGGAGCTTTCTTTCTTGTAAGAGCTCTTTAAAATTCTTGTTTAAGTGTTTCTTTAATAAACGGCTCACAAAATAGGCCGGTTCATTAATTTCGGCTGAAATTTCAGTTAGGGTGCCATTCTTATATCTGGTTTCTATATATTTTAACACTGTAAATATCATATTTTCATCGTATCTGTCTGGTAGTCCCTTATTTATATTTTCTGCAAAGGCGGAAAGATTCATAAGCAATAGCCCCATGGTGGTCTGTACTATACTGTTTGTACCAGGATGCTTCTCGTATATTGTCCATATCATGTTTTCAAGGAGATTCTGTACAGGTAGGATGTCCTTTGCTGAAAGATGAAGGAAGCTAAGCAATGAATCGCCGCCTGAAAGGGTGGAGAGAAGAAAATCACGGAGCACATTTTCTTCTTGCATCATTGAAAAAGATACATTGAAGAATTCTGGTAGGATTACAAAATTAACTGCAATATCAGACTCTGCAGCAGGAAGGATCTCTTGGGTTGCATTTTGATTTAAGAAGAGGAGGTCACCTTCTTTTAGCACTATGGTTTCCTTATCATTTATGATATGTGTAGTGCTACCACTGCACATATATACGAGCTCTACATAGTTATGACTATGCTTTGGGAAGTGTACAAAACGGGTATGAGGGCGCAGCTCTATAAGCCTCCCCTTATCAAGCAGCTTACTGCTATCAACTATGAACTGTCCGCCCATAGCCTCTGTATAAAACTCTGTGCGGACCTGGTCTCTTCCGCCTAAGTACTGTTCCTCTTCAGGAGTAATTTTTTTCAATCTATCTAGAAGTTCTTTTCTCATATTACCCACCTTTTATCTGCAAATAAGGTCCCTATTCTTTGCATGAAATGACCTACAAATATTGATAAGAATATTATAAGATAAATATATAAATATACAAGTGGAAACTATAAAAAATCAAATAGTGTACTCACACAAGCTAATTCGCTATCATTAAACTTGTTGAAAATACAATAAGTAAGCATTTTTGAAAAATAGAGTGAGTACAAAGTACTGTTGCAAACTTGGTTTATTACAGCGATTAAATGATGAGGTTTACTTATATCAAAGAAAGGGTGATGGTTGCAAATGAAGTATTGGGTTGCTATAGACATTGGAGCGTCTGGAGGAAGGCACATATTAGGCTATCTAAAAGATGGGAAAATAATCACTGAAGAAGTGTATCGCTTTCCCAATGCTCTTAAAGAAAAAGATGGTAGGCTTTGCTGGGATGTAGACGAGATTTTTGACCATATCATTAAAGGGCTTGCAAGATGTAAGGATATAGGCAAGATTCCTTCATCAATAGGCATAGATACCTGGGGAGTAGATTTTGTTCTGATTGATAATGCTGGCAAGAGAATAGGAGATGCTGTAGGTTATAGGGATGGACGCACCAAGGGAATGGATGAAGAGGTATATAAAATCATTTCTGAGATAGAGCTTTATAAGAAGACGGGAATACAAAAACAGATCTTCAACACGATTTATCAGCTGATGGCAATTAAGAAAAACTCTCCTGAATATCTTAAAGAAGCAGAAAGGCTCTTGATGATACCGGAGTATTTTAACTACCTATTAACAGGAAAATCTGTATCAGAATACACCAATGCCACTACCACTCAGCTTGTAAACTGTGAAACAGGAGAATGGGACGAGGATATAATTAAAAGGCTAGACTATCCTAAGAAAATATTTGGCAAGCTTTACCTGCCTGGAAGCCCTGTAGGCATATTGAAAAAGGAAATACAAGAAAAAGTGGGATATAGTGCTGAAGTAATTCTTGTAGGAACTCACGATACGGCTTCTGCGGTTATGGCTGTGCCAACTGATAAAGATGGTGCTGTGTATATTAGTTCCGGAACCTGGTCATTGATGGGGACGGAGATAGCAAAGGCTGATAACTCAGATGAGAGCAGACAGATGAACTTTACCAATGAAGGCGGTTATGACAGGAGATATCGTTACTTAAAGAATATAATGGGACTTTGGATGATTCAAAGTGTGAGAAAAGAAATAGCCTCCGATATGGATTTTGGAGAAATATGTGAAAAAGCTTCAAAGGCGGACATCTCTTCACTTGTTGACTGCAATGATGCAAGGTTTTTAGCGCCAAAGAGTATGACAGAGGAAATAAAAAAGAGTTGTAAGGAAAGCGGACAGAAGGTACCTTACGGTATAGCCGAAGTTGCCTCTGTGATATACAACAGTCTTGCAGATTGCTATGTAAAGGCTTTAAGAGAGTTAGAGGAAAGAAGGGGAGAAGAATATAAAGGAGAGATATATGTAGTTGGAGGAGGTTCTAAAGCTGAGTATTTGAATGAGCTTCTTGCAAAGAAGTCAGGAAGGGTAGTGAAGGCAGGTCCTTCTGAGGCTACTGCTATAGGCAATTTGTTAGCCCTAATGTTAGCAGACGGAGCTGTAGCCGGTTTGTTTGAAGCCAGAAAGATGATAGAGAATTCATTTGAAATAAATACATATTTACCATAAACATCATAAGAGAAAAGGAGATAGACTATGTTAGTAGAGACAAAGGCAAAGGCGGGGGTTTTTTCCATAGCACTTGGAGCTTATTTGGAGCAGTTTCCAGCTCTTAGAGAGGAATTTTTATCACAGTATGAGGACTTCAAGAAGAGCCTTCCTGATACCGTTGAGGTAGTAGACGGAGGGATGATTACTACAAAGGAAGAGGCTATGGTGGCAGGAGATAAGTTCAGGGCGGCTGATGTAGATATTGTATTCTTACAGATGCTTACTTATGCCACCTCTTACAATGTGCTTCCTGTGGTTAGAGACCTGAATGTTCCTGTGGTGGTTGTCAATATCCAGAAGATGAAGGCACCTGACTACAAAAAGACTGATATTCCTACTTGGCTTGGAACCCTCTATGCCTGTGGCGCAGTGGGTGAAGCAGCTGCAGACCTTGAAAGAGCAGGGAAGAGATATGCGGTAGTGACAGGAGTGGCTGAAGGTGGAGACGCGGAAGTAGCAAAGGAAATCAGTCAGTGGTGCAAGGCTGCTCAGGTTAGAAGGAGATTTAGACAGACCAACATAGCACAGATAGGACGTCCATATCCCGGAATGATGGATTTGTATATAGATGAAACCAACCTCTACAACAGAATGGGGCTTTACACAAAGCAGTTTGACTGGGAAGATATGTGGTGTATGGCTGACGATATCACAGACAAGGAAGAAATAGAGAATAAAGCAAGGGAAATCCTCGATACCTTCGAGATAGAAGGTGGAGGAAGTATAGAAAAGGTCTGGGAAATGGCTAGATATGTGGTTGCCTTTGAAAGATGGGCAAAGAAAGAAAGCTTAGCCCTCGTAGCCTCACATTATGCAGGTAAGGCTACAGGACAGGCAGGCATACTTGATTCTATGCTTATTCCTGCATTCTCTATGCTTATCAAGCAGGGAACTGCCTGTGCAGTAGAGGGAGATATTAAGGTAGCTATGGCTATGAGCATACTTAAGACGATAGCAGGTACAGGGCAGCTCTCAGAAATGTACTCGATAGATTTTAACAAGGATATATGTATAATAGGTCACTCTGGTTCTGGAGATGCTGATATATCTAAGGCTCATAAGCCTACTATGAAGATAGTTGAAGTCTTTCATGGTAAGGTGGGCGGCGGTTATCTTACCCAGTTTTATCCTCCTGCAGGAGATGTAACCTACCTTGCCATCACTCAGGACAAGGATGGTAAGTTCAAGTTTGTAGTAGCAGAGGGAGTGAATGAAGAGGGAGACATCTTTACCTTTGGAGATACCAACATGAGAACCAGGTTTAGCTGTGGTGCGAGGGAATTTGTAAATCGTTGGAGTGAGGCAGGTCCTACCCATCATATGGCAGCAGCCATAGGAAGGCATACAGATGTCATACTTAAGGTGGCAAAGATATTAGATATACCGGTAGAAGTGGTAACAAGATAAAATGATAAGCAAAAAGTATGAATAAGTATCTATAATTATAAAAGATGGGCAAAATATAAAAATTAAATTAAATATTGGTGAATGGAAAGAGGAAAATGATGAGATTTTTAGATGCAGAATTTGTAAAAGGCTTTATGAGAATGGCAACTGACGGCTGGAATATGGGCTGGCATGAAAGAAACGGAGGCAACCTCTCTTACAGGGTTAAACCTATTGAAGTAGAGGAAGTAAAGGAAGAGCTAAGTCCTAGAGAGTGGAGGGAGATAGGAACTGAGGTCCCTCACCTTGCAGGAGAGTATTTTCTTGTGACAGGCTCAGGAAAGTTCTTTAGAAATGTAGCAGATAGACCCGAAGACTCTATCTGCCTTATAGAGCTTGATGAAAAGGGTGAGAAGTACCGCCTCCTATGGGGACTTGTAAATGGCGGAAGGCCTACATCTGAGCTTCCAAGCCATCTTATGAGCCACGAGGTAAAATTCCTTAAGAATCCTGATTACAGGGTAATATATCACACGCATACTACTAACATCATTGCCCTTACCTTTGTGCTACCTCTGGATGAGAAGGTATTCACAAGAGAACTATGGGAAATGGCTACAGAGTGCCCTGTGGTATTCCCTGACGGAGTAGGGGTGGTGCCTTGGATGGTTCCCGGTGGACGCGAGATAGGAGTAGAAACCTCCGAGCTTATGAAGCAGTATGACATTGTAATCTGGGCTCATCATGGCATATTTGTAGCAGGTACCGATTTTGATATTACCTTCGGTCTTGCTCATACCGCTGAAAAATCAGCTGAGATTCTTGTAAAAACTCTGTCAATGAGTCCAAATAAGCTTCAGACAATTACTCCACAGAATTTCAGAGATTTGGCTGTTGACTTTAAGGTAACACTGCCTGAGAGATTTTTGTATGAAAAGTAGTGCTTCGTTGACAGTTGTCTTTTTCCTATAAAAATGCTAAAATGAAATAATGGTTAATGTGTAAATCACTTTGATTTTACTGTTAAAAAGGCCATCTTGCAGATACCCCGTCCTTTTATAGAGGATGGGGATTTGCAAGATGTTTTAATTAAATAAAGTATGAGGAGAGTTGTAATGAAGAAGATATCTGTTGTGATAAAAGAAGCAGTTGAGAATGCTTTTGTAGACTTAGGCTACGATAAAAAATACGGAATGGTTAGTATATCTAACAGGCCTGACCTCTGCCAGTACCAGTGTAATGGGGCTATGGCAGCAGTTAAGGAATATAAGAAGGCTCCACTTGTTATAGCAGAAGAGGTGGCAGATAAACTGAAGCTCTCTGAAGAAGGAAAGATATTTGAGAAGATAGAGGCAGTGAAACCTGGCTTTATTAATCTTACACTTAAAGATGAGTTTTTGGCTGACTATGTAAATGAAATGGGAGGTAATGACAACTTTGGCTATGAGACAGAGGGGAAACCAAAGAAGATAGTGATAGACTATGGCGGCCCTAATGTGGCTAAGCCTTTACACATAGGACATCTCCGTTCTGCAATTATCGGAGAGAGTATAAAGCGAACTGAGAGATTTGCAGGAAATGAGGTTATAGGTGACGTACACCTTGGTGACTGGGGACTTCAGATGGGACTCATTATAACCGAGTTAAAGCATAGAAAGCCTGAGCTTGTTTACTTTGATGAGAGCTTTACCGGAGAATATCCTAGTGAGGCTCCATTTACCATAGGTGAACTTGAGGAAATCTATCCTGCTGCAAGTGCCAGGTCAAAGGAAGACGAGGAATACAAAAACGAGGCTCTACAGGCTACAGCCCTTTTACAGAGTGGAAATAGGGGATATCTGGCACTTTGGAACCATATTTTGTCTGTGTCTGTGGCAGACCTTAAGAAGAATTATGAGAACCTCAATGTAAGCTTCGACCTTTGGAAAAAAGAAAGTGATGCACAACCCTACATACCTGATATGGTAGAGAAGATGAAGGCTGATGGCTTTGCACATACCAGCGAGGGCGCTTTGGTAGTAGATGTGGCTAGGGAGGATGATAAGAAGGAAGTGCCTCCTTGCATCATCCTTAAGTCAGATGGTGCTTCTCTTTATAGCACTACAGACCTTGCTACAATTGTAGAAAGAGTTAAGCTTTTTAACCCTACTGACATCCTCTATGTGGTAGATAAAAGGCAGGAAATGCACTTCGAACAGGTATTTAGAGCAGCTAAGAAGACAGGAATTGCACCTCCTGAGCTTAACCTTACATTTTTAGGCTTTGGTACAATGAATGGCAAGGACGGAAAACCTTTTAAAACCAGAGAGGGCGGTGTAATGAGGCTTGAGAGGCTCATTGCCGAGATTACTGAGGAAGTGGAAGCTAAGATGGCTGACAGGGAAATGGATGAAGAGACCAAGCATACTGTGGCAAGGCAGGTTGGACTTGCGGCGCTTAAGTATGGTGATTTATCCAATCAGGCGAGCAAGGACTATATTTTTGACCTTGACAGGTTTGCTTCCTTTGAGGGAAATACAGGACCATACATCCAGTATACAGTCGTTAGAATCCGCTCCATCCTTGATAAATTTTTAGCTGAAAAAGGCATAACAAAGGCAGAGCTTGACAGCTTCTTTGCAGATAAGAAGTTGGTTAAGGCAGCTACGGTCTCAGAAAGAGAGCTGGAGCTTGTTATTGCGAAATTTTCAGATATGATAAGCCTTGCTGCGGCAGAGTATGCACCCCATAAAATCTGTGCCTACATCTATGAAGCCGCTAACTGCTTCAGTGCATTTTACCATGAGAATCACATACTTACTGAGCAGGATGAAGCAAGAAAACATTCACTCTTAAAGCTGTCATACATTACTGAAAAAATCATCGTAAAATGCCTTGACTTGCTTGGTATAGATGCCCCAGAGCGTATGTAGATAGTGCAGAATTAAGAAGAAATCAATGTAGTTTGGTATAGACACCACTGATCTCATGTAGGTAATACAGATTAGATAAAGGAGAAATCAATGTCATTTGGTATAGAGAAGCTGATAGTCTATAGAAACCTCGTTAATGATGAGATTCTTAAGGAAACAGCGGATATCATCAGGGAATTTGAAGCTGATGCCACGGACAGGGATGAACTTATAAGCCGTATTTATAACTGTATCAACAAACTCCTTGCGGTAAGTACTGAGAACGGCTTTGATCATAATCTATGGCAGAACTACCTTACCTACCTCCTTGTTATGGATGAAAACCCATTTGCACTTTCCTGTGAGAAAGAGGGAGACAGGGGAGGAAGCGTTGTAAGCTTTGTGCTTGGCGACTTTGCCATTATAAAAGGGCTTTTTCACTATGACTTTACAAAGGCCCAAGAGGAGCTTGGAATTAACTGCTTTAGCGTGATTACTAACTATAAAGCCATCAAAAAGGCAGATACAAGGATAAATAAAAATGTATCAGACAAGGTAAAGGACTTGTCCCGTCTGTTAAATGCGGCAAAAGATGAAAATGAATTCTACGAGAGAGTTACTGAGTTTTATAAGACATTTGGTGTCGGAAAGTTTGGTCTTAACAAGTCGTTTAGGATATCTGAAAAGGATGGCAGCATTATTCCGATTACCAATACTGTGGAAATAAAGCTTCACGAGCTGGTCGGATATGAAATACAAAAAGAGAAACTGATAGCCAATACCAAAGCCTTTGTGGATGGAAAGAGAGCCAATAACTGTCTCCTATATGGAGACGCAGGTACAGGCAAATCTTCAAGTGTAAAGGCTGTGCTTAACAGGTTCTACCCTGACGGACTTAGGATGATAGAGATATATAAGCATCAGTTTGTCTATCTTTCGGAGATTCTGTCTCAGATAAAGAACAGGAATTACAGATTCATCATCTATATGGATGACCTTTCTTTTGAAGAGTTTGAGACTGAATACAAGTACCTAAAGGCTGTGATTGAGGGCGGACTTGAGGTAAGGCCTGAAAATGTACTCATATACGCCACCTCAAACAGAAGGCATCTGATAAGAGAGCTTTGGAGTGACAGGACGGATATGGAGCATAACCAGGACGTACATCACTCTGATACGATGCAGGAGAAGCTTTCTCTGGCAGACAGATTTGGTATAACCATAGGTTATTTTGCACCAAATCAGAATGAATATTTTGATATAGTTTCAGGGATTGCGGGCGAGTATCCGGAGCTTAAACTAGATGAGGAAGAGCTTCATAACGAGGCAAGGAAGTGGGAGATAGCAAATGGCGGACGCTCGGGAAGAACTGCCAGACAGTTCGTGGACTATCTCCTTGGAAGTAAACAAAGCGGTGGTATAGATGAAAAAGAGAAGAATAATAGTTAATCTGCTTTTATTTCTCTTAGTTTTTGAGATGGTGCTCTCTAGGGGGATGGTCATAAAGGCGGCCATACCCGAGGGAGAGAATATGGTAAGGGTTGGACTTACAAAAGAGTATTATAATAAACCGTCTATAAGGCTAGATAATTCTGTTCTGAAAATAGGCTTTTCAAAGCAGGATGTTTACTATCAGGCAGATGTGCTACGGAGTAATACAGGGATAAGCATATCAAGGGATTATGGCTCTTACAATGTCTATGGAGGAAGCTTTACAACCTACGCTAAGGCTGCTTCAGAAGCGGCTAACTTAAAAGCCTTTAACAAAACCCTTACTGCAGTTCCTGCCCTTATCGACCTTGATAAAAACGGCAGGGGAGTGTGGAAGCTCTACGATGCTTATTCTGCCGATGCTTCGCTTAATACCAATGATGTGTATCAGGTGGCTTCAAAAAATAAGAGCAGTAAGTATCTTTTGTCAGTGAATATAGGAAGCAGCAGATTTTTAGTGGATGTGAAGGAGGCAGGTGCCAATCCCCAGTTTGAACCGTTAAACAGGGCTGAGGGTGTGTCTGTGAACAACGAAAAGCGCTACAGAGGCAGGATTGAGGTAGGTACCTATGGAAGAAGCGGGGTGACTCCCGTCAATGTGGTAAATCTGGAAGAGTATATAAGGGGCTCAGTTCCCCTTGAAATGAGCCACAGCTGGAATATATCAGCACTCAAGGCACAGGCTGTATGTGCAAGGAGCTTTGGTGCAGCAGTCTCAGGCTTTGGTTCAGATGGCGATATTATAAAGGGGTATAAGCTAACCGATACCATTTCTCATCAGTCTTACGGTGGTATGAAGGCTGAAGAAAAGGAGACAGATAAGGCCTGTAAGGATACTGAGAATGAGTTTGTAACTTACAAAAACAAGGTAGTAAAGACAACTTATTTTTCTACATCAGGTGGATATACGGAGAGCTCTGAAAATGTCTGGGGAGGTAAGAAGCCCTGGCTTAGGTCGGTACCTGATCCTTATGAGAACAAACCTGAGAAAAAGCCTTGGACTATTGGCTATACCAGGGCGGAACTTCAAAATATGCTAAGAGGCTATGCTGCAAAGAAGGGAGTAAGTCTTGGAAGCATTGAAAAGCTTACGATAACAAACAGGTCAAAGTCGGGCAGGGCACTTTCACTTCTTGTAAAAGGCAGCAGAGGAAGGCTGGTACTCAATAAGCAGGAGATAAGAAAGGCCTTTAACCTCTATAGTACGAAGATAAATATCTATTCTGCTTCTGACTCGGTTAGAAGTCTTAGCTTAGATGGTGGAAAAGTAAAGGGTGACTTTATATTTTCAGGAAGCGGATACGGACACGGAGTAGGACTTAGCCAGTCAGGGGCAAGAGGAATGGCAGAGGCAGGCTATGGCTACAAGAGAATAATCATGTATTACTTTACCGGTGTTGAGGTACACTAAAAGCGTAACGAAAATTTGATGTTTTCATTACGCTTTATTTCTTTATATATTATATTATTCTGAAGCTTCACCAAAGTCAGACTCTGCATAATCAGAACCCTCATCAGCACTTGGAAGCTTCCTTACTCTAACCTTCTCTATTCTTCTATGGTCAACAAATTCAATTAAGAAGGAAAGAGAGCCGTCTGTAATTGCATCACCTTTATCAGGAAGTCTTTCAAAAAGCTCAATAAGCTTACCTGCGATGGAGTCATAGTCGTCTGATTCGTATTCAGTGCCAAAGAACTCGTTGAAGTCATCAAGTCTGGTAGAGCCAAGAACCATGTACTCATCCTGGTCTAATTGAACTATATCATCTACTTCGTCACCGTCATACTCGTCACGAATCTCTCCGACTATCTCTTCAAGCAGGTCTTCAAGAGTAATGAGACCTACAGCGGCACCGTACTCATCAAGCACTATACACATTGAAAGCGAAGATTTTCTCATTTCTATGAGAAGTTCAGAGGTCTTCTTAAACTCATAGGTAAAGTTAGCCGGACGTAGAATCGACTCGATCTTAAACCCTTGTTTATCACCCTTGTAAAAAGCCACATCTTTCAGGTAGACTATACCGATTATGTTATCGTAATTCTCCTGATATACCGGAAGTCTTGAGTATTTATCCTTTTCAAAGGCAAATAAAAGCTCATCATAGCTGATATCGTCATTTATCATATACATATCAACCCTAGGCACCATTACATCTTTAACCAGAGAATCACCAAAGTCAACCACGTTGGTTATCATTTCTTTCTCTTCGTTCTCGATGATACCCTCCTCGTGGCTTACTTCCACATAGGTTAAAAGCTCATTTTCGGTAATTCCTGTAGTTATCTTGTCAGGATCGATGCCAAAGATTTTAAGTATTCCGCCTGATACCAAATTTAAGAGAAATACCAGCGGTGTAAACAACTTCATTAAAAACAGCAGTATAGGTGCGTAAGCAAGAGAAAGCTTCTCTGCGTGGATAGATGCAATCGTCTTTGGGAGAACTTCTCCGAATACAAGTATAACCATAGTGAGGATACCTGTACCTATACCGACGTAGACATTTCCAAATAGCCCAAGCACAAAGGTGGTTGCAAGAGCAGAAGCTGAAATATTTACCACGTTGTTGCCTATTAGCACCGTGCTTATAAACTTCCTCGAATCCTCGGTTATTTTCGCTACAAGAGCAGCATTCTTAACCTCTTCTTCTACCATAGAACGGATTCTAATCTTGTTTACCGATATTATTGCTGTTTCAGCCGATGAAAAAAATGCTGAAAGCAGAACTAGCACAAAAAGCACGATAATATTTATCGCGTCACTGGGGTCCAAATCATCATCTCCTTAGTTAAATAATTTTAAAATAGTGCAAAAATACCCCTATATCATACTAGAATAAAGGGTTTCTGTCAAGAGTACTAGACAAATTAGAGTAAATGATTTACACTATAACAGATATTGCATACAGCAAAGAAGTTATAACTAAAGCTGGTATGATAAATGTAAAAAAGTCGTATGACAGGTAAATTAGGAGTTTTAATATGTTAGCAAGTGAATTATTGGCTTACATAAAAGTTAAGAAAATCTATGGTGATATAGAAAACATCGATATAAAATATATTTCACAGGACAGCAGAGATATAAAAGAAGGAACTGCTTTCATCTGTATAGAGGGAAGCCAGGTAGATGGACACACCTTCGTAGAAAGTGCGGGAGATAAGGGGGCTAGCCTCTTCATCGCAAGTAAAGATATCTCTGATAAGGCGGGAAATACCCCTGTGGTATATGTGAAAGACACCTTGAAGGTGATGGCGCTTTTGTCAAACGTACTCTTTGGAGAGCCTAGTGAAAAGCTCTTCATGGTAGGTATAACGGGTACCAACGGGAAGACTACTACGAGTTACCTGATTAACCATATTTTTGAGGAAAGTGGACAAAATACCGGACTGATAGGAACCATTCATCATAAGATAGGAAAGAAGGTTATTCCTACCAAGAATACCACACCGGTATCAGTTACCCTTCAGGGTCTGTTAAAGGATATGGTAGAGGAAAACTGTGACTCCTGTATTATGGAGGTTTCGTCCCACGCACTTGCGCTTGACAGGGTGATTGGCTGTGATTTTGATGTAGCGGTATTTACCAATCTATCCCATGAGCATCTGGACTTACATAAGACAATGGAAAACTATGCCCGCACCAAGGAGCTTTTGTTTACGCAGCTTGGGCATACTGTTAAAAACGGGAGATTAAAGACAGCGGTACTAAATATAGATGATGAGCACTCGAGGGAATACAGACTCCATACTCCTGCAGAGGTGATTACATACGGAATAAATGATAAAAGTGCAGATTTTTATGCGGACAATATAAGCTTTGATGACTGGAAGATGAAGTTTGATTTGCATTTTTTAGGCGATGTATATAAGATAGAGACCCACCTGGTTGGCGTATTTAATGTTTACAATGTGCTTGCGGCTATATCTGCTGCCTATGCGAAAGGAATAGGGATTGAAGAAAGCGCCAAAGCCCTGAAGAGCTTCACCGGAGTCGGAGGAAGGATGGAAGTTCTTCATACGGACAAGGGCTATAAGATAATTATAGACTTTGCACATACCCCTGATGGACTCTTAAATGTGCTTGAAACTTTAATCAAGGTGCCGCATAAGAGGATAATTACCCTCATAGGGCATAGCGGTGGCAACAGAGACTCCAGTATGAGACCGGATTTGGGGAGGATTGCCCTTGAGAACTCAGACGAGGTTGTATTTACGGCTGACAACCCTAGAAATGAGAGCATAGCCCACATTGTAGAGGGCCTCATTTCAGATTGTGATAAAACAAATTACACTGTAATAGAAGATAGAAAAGAAGCCATTGAACACGCCTTAAAGATGGCAGGTGAGGGAGATATAGTACTGCTTGCAGGTAAAGGGGTTGAGCCTTATCAGGTAATAGGAAACGAATATCTGCCATACAGCGAGATAGACACGGTAAGAGAGATTCTTGGCAGGATGTAAGGAGAGAATATGTGTGGATTTGTAGGATTTTGCAGTAAGGATGTAAAAGATAAAAATGTAATAAAAGAGATGAATAACCAGATTATTCACCGTGGTCCTGACAGTGATGGTTATTATTTTGACAAAGATGTTAACTTTGGCTTTAGAAGACTTAGTATCATTGACTTACACGAGGGTTCTCAGCCTATATTAAATGAAAGCGGCGATACAGCCATCATATTTAACGGAGAAATCTATAACTATCAGGTGCTTAGGGAAGACCTTGTGGCTAAGGGCTACAAGTTTAAGACACATACGGATACTGAGGTTATCTTGCATGGCTATGAAGAATACGGCGAAGAGGGAATTTTAGCTAAGCTTCGCGGGATGTTTGCTTTTACTATCTGGGATAGTAAGAAGGAGAAGCTCTTTGGTGCAAGAGACCACTTTGGTATCAAGCCTTATTATTATGCTTTACTTGATGGAGACTTCCTCTTTGGCTCAGAGGTTAAGTCCTTCCTTAAGTTCCCGAAGTTTAAGAAGGAAGTAAACGAAAAGGCACTTAAGCATTATCTGGTTTTCCAGTACAATCCTCTAGAAGAGACTTTCTTTAAGGGAGTTAAGAAGCTTAGGCCGGGGCATTATTACATATACGAAAATGGGAAAATGGAGATAAAGACCTACTATAATCTTACTCTTGATTATAAGGACATGACCTTTGATGAGGCTGTGGGCAAGATAGAAAAAGAGGTAGAAGAGTCGGTTAAATACCATAAAATCAGTGATGTAGAGGTAGGCTCCTTCCTCTCAGGTGGAGTGGACTCAAGCTATGTGGTTGCAACTGCTTTGCCTGACAAGACATTTTCAGTGGGCTTTGACAACAAGGGCTTTAATGAAACTATGTACGCAAAGGAGCTTTCGGACAGCCTTGGCATTAAAAACTTTGCAAAGCTGATTACTCCTGATGAATTCTTTGAAGGCATCAATAAGGTGCAGTATTATTCTGATGAGCCGCACGCAAACCTTTCCTCAGTGCCTCTATACTTCCTCTCAAAACTTGCATCTGAGCAGGTAAAGGTGGTGCTCTCAGGAGAGGGTGCTGACGAGCTTTTTGCAGGCTACAATGACTATGCAGATGCACTCCCTCAGAGGATGTATAGGAAGCTTCCTTTTAGCCTTAGACATAAGCTCTACTTGAAGTACAAGGATAGGAAGCATTTTAGGGGCCAGACCATCATATTGAAATACGGTCAGAAGGTTGAGGACAGATATATAGGGCCTGCAGAGATTATGACGGATGAACTTGCGAATTCCCTTGTCACCTCTAAGTATAAGAATGCTGAGACCTCAAGGGATTTGACTAAGAAATACTATGACGAAGTTAAAAATATGGATGATGTCTCAAAAAGGCTTTATCTGGATATGAAGATGTGGATAGTAGAGGACATCCTTCTTAAAGCTGACAAGATGACTATGGCAAATTCCATCGAGCTTAGAGTGCCTCTTCTTGACAAAAAGATGTGGGAGCTTGCAAGAACCATCCCTGTTAAGCATAAGGTTCATAATGAGATAACCAAGTATGCTTTTAGAAGGGCAGCCAAGAATAAACTTCCGGAAGACTGGGCAAAGCGCAGGAAGCTTGGTTTTGTCGTGCCTTTTGTGTTATGGATTAAGGAAGAGAAGTATTATAAAATAGTAAAGGAAATCTTTAACAAAGACTTTGTAAGTGAGTTCTTTGATAAAGATAAGATAAACAAGCTCTTAGATGACCATTTTAACGGCATAACCAATAACGGACGTAAGGTATATACTATCTATACCTTCTTAAAATGGTATGAAATCTACTTTAAAGGAGCGGCAGCATAAGACTTGTAAGAAGGCAAATAGCAGCAATGCTGCACTGTAAGGAGCTATACTTTTGGTATTAACATCAATATATACGAGGTAGAAGCAATGAATAAGGCAGTAGTATTAGGATGCAATTATTATATCGGACTTAGCGTAATTAGGTGCTTGGGCAGGGAGGGCGTTCACGTCGTAGCTTGTGACTACGACTTAAAGAATGCTTATGGAGCAAAGTCCAAGTTCGTATCTGAATTCTTAAAGATTGATAATCTGAACAAGTTCGGAGAAGAAGCCTTTACCGGTCTTGTGGAGTATGGAAAAAAGCAGTCAGAAAAGCCTGTTCTTTTGCCGACACACGATAAGTATGTGGAATTCATAGACAAATACTATGATGAGCTTTCACAGTACTACTTAATCAGCCAGGCAAAGGGGCTTAATTCCAAGCTTCTTGACAAGTGGACCTTACACGATATAGCTCTTGAAAATGGAGTGAAAATCCCTGCAACCATCAGCGTAAACGATGAGAATCTTGTGGAAAAGGTAAAGAATGAAGTAGGTTTTCCTTGTATAATAAAGCCCTTTGATACAGTTAAGTTCACCAAGGTATTTAGAAACAAGGTATTCATCTGCAAGAATCTTGAGGAGATGGAAGCAGGCATCAAAAAGGCAAAGGATAATGACATTGAAATCTTTGTACAGGAGATAGTACCGGGCTTTGATGACTGTATGCTGACCTACGATTTTTATATTGCAAGGAGTGGAAAGACCACCCATTATTTAACTGCACAAAAGCAGCGCCAGTGGCCTATTAACTTTGGTGCTTCAGTATTTACTATCCAGAAATACAACCCAAAGCTTGTTGAGATATCAAAGCCTTTCCTTGAGAATATAGGCTATAGGGGCTTTGGAGAGATAGAGTTTAAGAGGCACGAAAAGACAGGAGAGATTTACCTCATTGAGATAAATGCAAGAACAACCAACTTTAACAACATGATATATAAATGTGGTATCAATATGCCTTACATTGCTTATCTTGACCTTACAGGAGGATTAAAGGAGAGTGACACCAAGTTCATAAATTATAATACAAGATATGCGTTTATATATGGTTTTGAGGATATAGTTGCCATCCTTAGGTATAAGAAGACAGGGCAGGTAGGCATCTTAAAGTCCTTAAGGATATCCTTTTCAAGAAAATGGGCTCCTGCCATCTTTGCCACAGATGATATGGCACCTTGGTTCTTCTTTAACAAACGACTGCTTGGCAAAGCCTTTAAGAAGATATTTAGGAGGAAATAGTGTATAAATTAGGAGTTATCGGAGGCATGGGGCCTTTGGCTACAGTAAGCTTTTATGAGAGAGTTGTGCTTAATACAGCAGCTAAGTGTGACAATGAGCATATAGACATGGTGGTTTTAAGCCATGCATCCATGCCTGACAGAACGAAATGCATTATTGAAAATAAAGGCGGAGAGTTTTTAGAGGTTATAAAGAAAGATTTTAAAATACTTGAGGATATAGGTGTAGAGGCGGTTGCAATTCCCTGCAACACAAGTCACTATTTCTTTGATGAGTTTAAGAAGTTTACCGGTCTTAGGATAATCAACATGATAGAGGAGACTATCCTTGAGGTTAAGAAAAGAGGAATAGAGAAGATTGCTGTTTTTGGAACTCTTGGTACCCTTAACTCTAAGGTATATGAGAAATATGCCAATCAGCATGGTCTTCTTGTAAAGGAAGTATCTCCAGAGGATAAGCAGGCAGTTATGGATATTATCTATGATATCAAGGAAACTAATTGTCTGGACGGGCGAAGGTTTGTGGATATACTTAGCAGGTATTGTGATGATGAAACCGTAGGCATAATAGCCTGTACAGAGCTAAGCCTCCTTGATATTCCACGGGATATTAATACAATCGATGCCTTAGATGTATTGGTTAAGAGAAGCATTGAACTAAGCGGAGCGGTGGTGAAGTAAATCTTACTTTTTATCAGCCCCTACATAGTTGCCAAGCAGAGTAAAGCTATCAGCTTCAGCCTTAAGACCTGTGATGGCGTTTATTACTCCTGCATCATTTAAGTTGCCGTCAAAGTCAACGAAGAAACGGTACTGCCAGCGTCTCTTAGGTATAGGCCTTGATTCTATATTTGTCATATTGATATTGTTGTATATGAAGTTTGAAAGTATGCTGTAAAGTGAGCCGGTTTTATGAGGTATCTCAAAGCTGATGCTAATTTTATCTGCATTTTCAAGGTAGTTACCGCCTTTTCCTATTACTATGAAGCGGGTAGCGTTAAGGGTGTCATTGGCAATATTTTCTGCAAGCACCTTAAGCCCGTAGAACTCTGCATTTGCCCTACTTGCAATGGCGGCTTGGTTTATCTTGCCGTCATTTTTTACCTTTAGTGAGCTTTTTGAGGTGCTTCCATAGGCAAAGGTATTCCAGTCAGGGTACTGTAAGAGGAAGTTAGAGCACTGCAGCAGTGGCTGAGGGTGTGAATATACCTCTGTTATGTCAACGAGGTTTGCCGAAGGAAGTCCTAAGAGAGCATGATCGATAGGCTCAATTGCCTCTCCTAATATATGAACCTCATACTCCATAAGTAAGTCGTAGATATCTGATATGCTTCCTGTGGTGGAGTTCTCAATAGGAAGCACACCATACTCTATACTTCCATTACCTACAGCCTCACAGACCTTCTTAAAGCTATCAAAGGATTTCGCCTTGGTATCATTTCCAAAGAAGTCCTTCATAGCCCTTTCAGTATAGGTACCGCTGCCCCCAAAGAAGCCTATGTTATCTGATGAATAAGAAGTAACGGAGGAAGAAGTTTTGGATACGTCTGCAATCTTCCTGTACTGATACTTGCGGCTTATTGACATAATCTGAGTAAATAACTCTCTGAGTGCTGTTTTGCTAAAATCATCCTTGCCAAAGCCCTCTATAACCTCGAGTTTTTCTTTTTCACGGACAGCATCATATACAGGCTTTCCTGTGGCTATTTTATAGTTGGCAACATCATCTGCAAGCTTCATTCTCTCGCTAAATAAGGAGATTATCTTACTGTCTATTTCATCTATTTTTACCCTTGTTTCGCTTAAATCTATCATTGGTCATCCTTTCAATATTAATAATCACCTTTAATTATATTGAAATAGATTCAAAAGGCAAGTATAATTGTAATGATAAGGAAGTGTACACCACGTACTCATATGACAGGGAGGCAATAGATGCAAAAGAGAAAACTGGGAAGCATAAAGTCCAATATACTGCTGCTTTTAGTTTTGGTGACAATAGCTACTATATTTGTGGTAGCAAAGTATTCGGGCAGAGTTATACCAAATGTCGAGGGAGCAGTTGGCAACACAGCCTGTAACCTATACAATGGAGGACTTTTCTGTGCTGATGATGACAGGATTTATTTTAGTAACCTAAACGATGGCGGGGCACTTTATTCGATGTCTAAAGACCTCGCTGACTTCGAGTATATGCAGGAAGACACAGTCGGTTACATCAATAATACGTCAAATTATGTGGTATATTCGAGGCTTAACTATACAAGAAATGACAGCGTGAAGCATGTACTGCAGTTTTCCTATTCAGGTATATACAGGGTGAATAAAAAGGGAAGCCACTCAATAGGAGGCATATATGCCTATGATGTGGGTGCCGTAAGCCTTATAGGCAATGAGGTATACTACCAGAAACACGAAAAGGATGGCAATATGAATCTTTACCGTGCAAGCCTTGATGGTAAGAAGGATGAACTCTTGCTTGAAGAAAAGGTTGTACCTGGAACACTTACAAGTACCAAGATATACTATGCTGGAGCTGAGGGAGACCATTATATATATTCTTTTGATCCTGATTCAAAGCAGAAAGTGGTTATATATAAGGGAAACTGCTATCAGCCTGTACTAATAGGCGGCAATATCTACTTCATCTCACTGTCTCAGAACTATAACATAGCCAAAATAGATGAGCTTGGACAGAATCCTACCATACTTGTAGAGGAGAAATGTTCATATTACAATGTAACTCCTGATGAACAGTATATAGTTTATCAGGTAGATGACGGGAAGAAAAACAGGCTTGAGGTTATGGATCTTTCTACGCGTAAAAAGACAGTTGTCAAGGAGGGAGACTACAACGGTATAAGCATAATCGGAGACAGGGTGTTCTTTAGGGAGTTTGGAACTGATGACGAATACTATTTTTCGTTAAATGCACCGGATGTGGTGGAGAGTTTTAATCCGCCTGACCTTACTGAAGACAAGAAAAAATAAGGAGGAAAGACAATGGAAGTGATGAATGATAAGGAAAGAGAAGAAGAAGTAAAGAAGCAGATAAGGAGTCTCAGGCGCATAGCCTTAGCTATCTTCATTGTACCTATGATTATCTTTCTTATCATCTTTGCATTTTTAATAAAAACCAAGGCTGCTGATTATGACTATGATAAGCGCTTTGGGGTATTTATAGGAATTGATAGAAAAGACATAGACAAGCTTAATGACTATCAGACAGTGATTATAGATGCAGAGCTTTTTACTAAGGCTGACATTAAAAAGCTAAAAAAAGCGGGTAAGAAGGTATATACCTATCTAAGCATAGGCTCACTTGAGGACTATAGGCCTTACTATAAGAAATTCAAGAACTTGGCTCTTTCTGAATACGAGGGCTGGAAGGGTGAGTACTGGGTGAATGTAGCTGATAAGGGCTGGCAGAAAGAGATGCTAAGGCTTGCTAAGGCATATAAGAAAAAGGGAGTTGACGGCTTCTTTATAGACAATACAGATGTCTACTATCAGCATAAGAAGAACAGTATGTATAAGGGGCTTGTTAATATACTAACAAGCATAAAGAAGATGAATACCGCTCTTATAATAAATGGCGGAGATGAATTCGTGACAAAATATCTTAAAGAGAATAAAAGTCTTAAAAAGATAGCTGATGGAGTAAACCAAGAGGAGGTATTCTCACTTTTGGACGGAGAAAATTCGGGTACTCAGAAAGAGGATGTGACAAAGTATTATACGGATTATCTTACGAAGCTTTCCAAAAAAGGAGTTCATATTTACCTTACTGAATACGTGGAAAATGATGATGAACTAGAGGAGAAGATAGCTAAATACTGCGAAAAACGAGGTTGGGATTACTATATTTCAGATGATTTAAAACTTGACTAGAAATCACATTTAGTTCAAAAGTCCTTCACAAAGTCAACACAAATAAACTTTATTATAATGACATAACAAATGAGACAGATGTTTTAAGTGTTAAAAATAATAAAAATTAAATTGTGTATCTAAGGAGGCAAATTATGGACAATTATAACGGATTGAATGAAAACACAAATAATAACCAAACTAATAACGGTTATTATGGAACCTACCCTGTAAACGATGGAAACCCAAATGGCAGCGGACATGGAAATAATGTTAAGAAGAAAAAGAAATCCCATCCGATGGCATTTGTGCTTGTAGCGGCACTTCTTATCGGTGGTTCAGCAGGAGGCGGAGTTTACCTTGGTAATATGCTCTCAGCAAAACAGGCCGTGGCAAATAAAGCCTTAGAGTCTACCGCTACTGCAAAAGAAGCAGAAACTAAGAACACAGTGACTCTTGCTACTACGAAGGATAGTGGAAATGAGGTTGCAACTGCTTCAGATGT
The DNA here is from genome assembly GCF_057250765.1 of Catonella sp. Taxonomy (NCBI): domain Bacteria; kingdom Bacillati; phylum Bacillota; class Clostridia; order Lachnospirales; family Lachnospiraceae; genus Catonella; species Catonella sp. The sequence continues at coordinate 63,097 of NZ_DBHIEC010000008.1, read as the reverse complement.
TTCGGGAGTAGTTGAAAATGTAATGCCATCTATAGTCTCTATAAGTAACGTGTATGACACTGTTGCAACCAACGTATTTGGTCAGACATACAAAGGCCAGAGTGGTGGAAGTGGCTCAGGTATCATTATCGGACAGAATGATAATGAAGTGCTTATAGTAAGTAACAACCACGTAACTAAAGCAGAGACAGGTGCTAAAAATCAGAAGATAACAGTTACATTTAATGATGAGACTACTGCTGAAGCAACAGTTAAAGGTGCAGATGCAGGTGCAGACCTTTCAGTACTTTCAGTAAAGATGTCTGATATAAAGAAAGACACCCTCTCAAAGATAAAGGTTGCTACCATAGGTGATTCTTCAAAGCTTAAGGTTGGGCAGATGGTTATAGCCATTGGTAATGCACTAGGTTACGGTCAGTCAACCACAGTTGGTTATGTAAGTGCTCTAAACAGAGAGATAGCTGATGAAGACTATACTATGAAGCTCATCCAGACAGATGCAGCCATCAACCCTGGTAACTCAGGCGGTGCCCTACTTAATGCTAAGGGTGAGGTTATCGGTATCAACTCTGTAAAGTATGCTGATGAAAAGGTAGAAGGCATGGGCTTCTCCATCCCTATCTCAACAGCCCTCCCTATAATTAACGACCTTATGAACAGAGAAGTAATTCCTGAGAATGAGCAGTCTTATCTTGGAATTATGGGCAGGGATATAACAAAGAACTACAACCAGATTTACGGTATGCCTATAGGTGTATATATTACCAATGCTACAAAGGGCAGCCCTGCTGAAAAGGCCGGACTTAAGATGGGTAATATAATTACAGGCTTTAACGGAGTAGAGGTTAAGACCATGGCTGAGCTTCAGTCAAAGCTCTTATCTGTTAAGGCAGGAACAGTGGTTAAGCTTACCATAATGCAGTATGTAAACGGACAGTATGTGGAGAAGGAGGTTCAGGTAACCTTAGGTAACAGGTCTGAACTTAAGAATTCTAATTCTAAGTCCGAGGACTCTTCAGAGTATCGTAACAACAACGATAATAACAATAACAGCAATGGAAATAACGGAAATGACGGAAGCAACGAAGGTGGAAACAACTATTTTGAATCACCATTTGGCGGCTCAGACGGTGGCTCAGAGGAGAATCCTTTTAACTTCTTCTTTAACCACTAAATATTAATTGATAGACTGCAGAACTTGCGGAGAACCATGTGTTTCATGGTAATTCTCCTTTGATAACTGCCACATATACAGATAATATGTGTATGTGGCACTTTTTTATATGATAGGAAATTTCTCATAAATTACCTATCACATAAAAATCTCTCCGAGGGCTCGAACTGCTGCGGATATGTAGATGCCGCTATCGACACTGTAGGCGGTGAACCAAGCAAGGTAGATTCTTTATTATGTGAATTGCATGTAAATGTGTATGCAATTTATACAAATAAGATAAATTGTTGAACTTATAAAAAACTGCAAAAACTTGTTGACTATAGTGAAGGACTGTGGTATACTTCTTTCTGCAAGTGAGGTGCCAAACACAATCCTTGTAATAAGCGCGAGTGGCTCAGTTGGTGGAGTACAACCTTGCCAAGGTTGGGGTCGCGGGTTCGAGTCCCGTCTCGCGCTCTTTATTATTTTAAAGAATTGTAAGTCTTATTTTGGTGGTAGAAAACCAAAGTAAGGCTTCTTTTTTTGCCCCTTTTCACTTCTCTGTTATATGTGATATACTCCTATATAGGGTTGTGTTGCTCTTGTGGCCACAAGTTTTCTAACAATCAAAGATACGGAGAATTATATGATTAAATCCAAGCCAATCAAACAAAGGGTATTTGAAATAATTCAGATAGGAAGCAGGGAGGATGTGCCAAGCAGAATAGGAGATTTCATCATAGTCGTTTCTATTTTGCTAAATATTTTAGTATTGTTTCTTGGTACCTTTGAAGAATTAAAACGGTATTTTGGGCTTTTTAAGGTTATAGAAACAACTACCATTATTATATTCAGTGTTGAATATGTGCTTAGAATCTGGACTGCTGAATATATATATACAGATGTGGGGAAAATGAGGGCAAGGTTTAAGTTTCTTGTTTCTCCTGAGGGCATAATAGATTTACTAACTATCCTGCCATTTTTCTTTTTTTACGGCTTTGCTGCCTTTAGAATGCTTAGGGTAGTTAGGATATTTCATCTTTTTAGGCTGAATGTAAACTACGATTCTTTTAATGTAATTACCTCAGTTTTACTTGAAAAGAAAAACCAGATTTTATCGTCTGTATTTATCATAGTAGTGCTTATGCTCGCTTCCTCGCTTTGCATATATGGAGCAGAGCACGATGCCCAGCCTCTTGCTTTTAAGAATGCTTTTTCAGGGATATGGTGGAGCCTCTCAACCATATTTACAGTGGGATACGGAGACATATATCCCATAACTGTTGTAGGTAAGATTATGGGGGGTATCATCACCTTTTTAGGAGTAGGTTCTGTAGCCATACCTACAGGTATAATCTCAGCAGGTTTTGTGGAAAACTATACCGAAATGCAGAGAAACCGTCTGAATGAAGCCAAAAATAAGACAACAGGCAGTATTACCATAGAGAAGAAGAGTGAAGATGTAGGAAGGTTTATAAATGAACTTGAGCAAAAATACGGAGTTGACATAGTTGTCATCTTAAGGGACGGAGTGATGGTAATGGCCGAGGACAAAGTGAGGGCTAAGACCAATGATATACTCATATACAGGGAAATTATTTAAGAAAATTCCTAAGAATTTGTGCGGAACATAGGAGATAAAGTTTGTGAATGGTTTAGCATAATTATTGAACATAAAATTAAATCATGATATAATGAATAAATAAGGCTTATTGAGTTGTTATCCGGAGGATATTATGGGGAAAATGAGATTGGTCACAAGAAGTGACTTTGACGGGCTTGTATGTGCAATGATTCTTAAAGAGCTCGACATAATTGATGAGATTAAATTTGTACACCCTAAGGATGTACAGGATGGGAAAATTGAGCTTACTGAAAATGATATAACCACAAACCTTCCTTACGATCCAAGAGTGGGGCTTGCATTTGACCACCATGAGAGCGAACTTAGCCGCGTAAATGCGGTAGAGGCAAGCGAAAAATTTATTATTGATGGTTATGCAAAGTCAGCAGCCAGAGTGGTTTACAACTACTATGGAGGATCTGAGAGAATAAAAAAAGTTTCTTCTGAGATATTGGCTGCAGTTGATAAGGGAGACAGTGCAGACTTTACGGTTGATGATATTCTTGAACCGGAAGGCTGGACCTTACTTAACTATGTCATGGATGCAAGGACAGGACTTGGAAGATTCCATAATTTTACAATATCAAACTATGATTTGATGATGAAGCTTATTGATTACTGTCTCAATCATTCTATCGATGAGATACTTGCTCTTCCTGATGTAAAAGAAAGGGTTGATCTATATTTTGAACAGCAGGATTTATTCAAGAAACAGCTTAAGCGTGTTGTAAAGGTAGAGGGTAAGGTTGCCCTCATTGACCTTAGAAATGAAGAGACAATATACGCAGGAAACAGATTTATGGTTTATGCTATGTATCCTGATGTTGAGATTTCGGTTCATGTTGTATGGGGTTATCAGAAGCAGAATACTGCGGTTATGATTGGTAAGTCTATTATAAACAAGGAATCTAACGTAAATATAGGCGATATCTGTCTTGAATATGGCGGGGGAGGTCATGCAAATGCAGGAACCTGCCAGCTTGACAATGACAAGGTTGATGCCGAACTTCCGAAGATTTTGGAGAAACTAAATAAATAGTATTTTAAAGATAAGCATCCATTAGGATGCTTTCTTTATGAAAGACAGCGATATTGCTGTAATACTGTATCTCAGGTTATCCAATTATTTTGGTATACTCATAAGAATAAGTTAGGAGGCAAGATGGGAACAATTGTTAAAAACGGACATCTGGTAGATGTAGAAGCAGACAGAGACGGACTATTTGACCTTTATATAAATGATGAGGGAAAGATAGAAAAGGTGGGTATAAAAGGAGAGCTTGACGGTTTTATAAAAGAAGATACTGAGGTGATTGATGCAGACGGTAAATATGTACTTCCGGGCTTCATAGACCTTCACGTGCATTTTAGAGAGCCTGGAGGGGAATATAAAGAAACAGTAAAAACAGGGAGCTTAGCGGCCGCAAGAGGAGGCTATACTACTGTTGTAACTATGCCTAACACTAAGCCTGTTATGGATACGGTAGAGCACCTAAAGCTTCAGCTTGATGCCATAAAGAAGGATGCAGTTATAAATGTACTTCCAAGCGGAACCGTTACTATGGGGCAGGAAGGAAAAGTTCTTTCCGATATGGAAGGAATGAAAAAAGCTGGGATTGTCGCCATAAGTGAGGATGGCAAGTCTGTAATGGACCCTGATATCCTTAGAAAGGGACTCATAGAAGCTGCAAGGCTTGGACTGCCTTTCTTTGACCACTGCGAGGATGCAAACCTGGTAAATGGCGGGGTTATGAATGCAGGCGAAAAATCAAAAGAACTCGGTATGCCGGGTATAACCAATGAAGTTGAAGACAGTATAGCAAAGAGAGATATAGAAATAGCTGCCGAAGTGGGGGCAACCATCCATCTTTGTCATTGCTCCACAAGGGAGACTGTAAAGTATGTAAAAGAAGCTAAGGAGAAGGGATATTCTGTAAGTGCGGAAGTATGCCCTCATCACTTTACACTGGCTGATGAGGATATAGTAGAGGATGACGCAAACTACAAGATGAACCCTCCCCTTAGAAGCAGGGCTGATGTAGAAGCCCTAAGAGAAGGGCTTAAGAGTGGCATAATGGGTATGATATCCACTGACCATGCCCCACATTCTAAAGAAGAGAAGAAAAAGAGTATAAAGGATGCACCGTTTGGCATAGTTGGCCTTGAAACCTCGTTTGCACTTACAGTAACTGAACTTTTGGGTAAATACCTTGATATGAAGGCTCTTGTGGAAAGAATGAGTCTAACCCCTGCTAAGCTCTTAAAAAACGGCAGAGGAACTCTTAAGGAAGGTTCTGTAGCCGACCTTGTGATAGCAGATATAGACCATGATTATGTTATTGACTCTGATAAATTTTTATCAAAAGGCAAAAATACGCCTTTTAATGGTAAAAAGGTGAGAGGAAAGGTTCTATATACATTGTGTAACGGAAAAGTTGTATATAAGGAGGAAAATTAAATGATAGAGAAATTAGTTGAAAAGATTAAAAAGCTTGAAGCCCCTATAGTTGTGGGACTTGATCCAACACTTAATTTTGTGCCAAAGTTTCTTTTAGATAAGGCAATTAATGAAAAGGGTGAGACTCTTGAAGCTGCGGCTGATGCAATATTTGAATTTAACAAGAAGATAGTTGACGCTATCTACGATTTAATACCTGCTGTAAAGCCTCAGATAGCAATGTATGAGCAGTTTGGCATACCGGGACTTATGGCATTTAAGAAGACTATTGATTATTGTCATGACAGGGGGCTTTTGGTAATAGGAGATGCAAAGCGTGGAGATATAGGTTCTACATCAACAGCCTATGCATTAGGGCATATAGGAAAGGTAAAGATTGGAGGTGCTGAAATTGCTCCGCTTGATGAAGACTTCCTTACCATCAACCCTTATATGGGCTCAGATAGTGTAGTTCCTTTTGTTGAGGAGTGCAAAAAGCACGATAAAGGCTTATTTATCTTGGTTAAGACCTCCAACCCTTCAAGCGGTGAATTTCAGGACCAGAAGGTTGGGAAAAAGGCTGTTTATGAGCTTGTTGGCAAGAAGGTAGATGAGTGGGGAGCAGAGCTTGTAAAGAATGGCTACAGCGATGTGGGTGCTGTAGTTGGCGCTACCTATCCTGAGATGGGAGAGGTACTTAGAGAAATAATGCCAAAGGCATATATACTCGTACCGGGGTACGGGGCTCAGGGAGGTACTGCAGCCGAGCTTAAGCCGTTCTTTAATAAAGACGGCCTCGGTGCTATAGTCAATTCTTCAAGAGGAATCATAGCTGCTTATAAGCAGGATAAGTATGCTGAATACGGTGCTGAAGGCTTTGCTGAGGCTGCAAGGGCGGCTGTGATTGATATGAAGAATGACATTGCATCTATATTCTAAGGAGAAATTTAATGGAATTAAAGTCTAAGATTAAGGCTAAAATACTTGAAAATACTGAGCTTTCTGAAGATGTATTCTCAATGTGGATAGAAGTAGGAAGTATGGCAGGAGAGGCCCAAACAGGACAGTTTGTGTCGCTGTATGTAAATGATGGCTCTAAGCTTTTACCTCGTCCCATAAGTATCTGTGAAATAGACAGAGAAAACGGAAGGCTTAGGCTCGTTTACAGGGTAGTAGGTGAAGGTACTAAGGCTTTCGCAAAGCTTTTACCAAATGTAGACAGCATAGAGGTTGTTGGAAGCCTTGGAAAGGGATTCCCTGTAGATAAAACAGGTGATTCAGTTCTTCTTTTTGGAGGAGGGATAGGAATTCCCCCTCTACTTGAGGCTGTAAAGGAGCTTAAGAAGGATGGCAAGAAGGCCGTAGTGATACTTGGATTTAGAAATAAAGATACCTTCCTTGTAGAAGACTTTAGTAAATATGCAGAAGTAATAATTGCTACTGATGATGGAAGTCTGGGCTGTAAAGGAACAGTAATCGATGTGGCAAATGAAATTAAGGTCGCAGAAAAGTACGGAGTCACTGATATCTTCTCCTGTGGACCTATGCCTATGCTTAGAGGGGTAAAGGAATACGGAGAGAGCAGAGGACTCCCTACCTATATTTCTCTTGAAGAGAGGATGGCCTGTGGTATAGGTGTCTGCCTTGGCTGTGTCTGTGAGACTAAGGAAGTTGACCATCACAGCAATGTGAAAAACACTCGAGTCTGTAAGGATGGACCTGTATTCTTATCTACGGAGGTGGTTATCTAATGGGAAATATGAGTGTGGAAATAGCCGGAGTAAAGCTTAAGAATCCGGTTATGACAGCATCAGGAACCTTTGGTTCAGGTGCTGAATTTATGGACTATATAGATCTTTCCCTTCTCGGTGGGCTTACCACAAAAGGCGTTTCTGATGTGCCTTGGAAGGGCAATCCTACTCCAAGGGTGGCAGAGACTGCTTCAGGTATGCTAAATGCCATAGGTCTTCAAAATCCCGGAATAGATGTGTTTATTAAGAGAGACTTAGAAAAGCTAAGAGGAATTGATACAGTAGTTATGGCAAATGTCTGCGGACATACTACTGAGGAATATGTAGAAGTGGTCAAAAGACTTGCAGACAATGAGGTGGTAAAGCTGCTTGAGATAAATATTTCCTGCCCTAATGTGAAGGCTGGAGGAATTACTTTTGGTACGAATGCTGATGCGGCTTATGAAGTAACAAAGGCCATTAAGAAATATGCCAAGCAGCCTGTGATTATGAAGCTCACCCCTAATGTGACTGATGTAACTGAGCTTGCAAAGGCTTGTGCGGCAGGAGGAGCAGATGGCTTATCTCTAATCAATACACTTACAGGCATGAAGATAGATATTCATAAAAGAAAGTTCGCCCTTGCCAACAAGACAGGAGGTCTTTCGGGACCTGCAGTCAAACCTGTTGCAATCAGAATGGTATACCAGGTAAGGAAGGCTGTAAACTTACCTATCATAGGTATGGGTGGAATAATGACAGGAGAAGATGCTATAGAGTTTCTTATGGCAGGAGCTACTGCGGTAAGCGTAGGTACTGCCAATTTCCACAACCCTGCAGCAAGTGTTCATGTGGTAAAGGGAATTGAAGAATATATGTCAAGATATGAAATAGGTGATATAAACGAGCTCATTGGCTGCGTGGAATAGAGTGTTGTTGGCAGATTTAACCTAAATGTCAAAGAAATGACACAGAATTGTACACAAAGCAGGCAATTAGAAAGGAAAACTTAAGAATTAACTCATAAAAGTGACACAGAAGAATTTTATACTTTGCTCAGAACTTAAGTAAAAGCTTTAACAAACTACAATACACGAATGTGAGGAAAGAACAATGAGAAAAAAGAGTATGAACAAAGCAGTTAAAGGACTTTCATTAGCGCTTGCGCTTTCAATGGGACTTAGCTTTGTGCCTGGGTTTAGCGCAGAGGAGGCTAAGGCAGCCACTAAGAATGGTATAGTATCACACGGAAAGAAGACAGTATATTCTTCTAAGAAGGGTACTTCAGTTTTCATCGGTGGCAAGAAATTAGATCTTGACCTTATAATAAAGGGTAAGAACATTTCTAAGAATGTTAAGTGGACAAGCTCAAAGGGAAGCGTACTTAGCGTAAATAAGAAAACTGGAAAGCTTACAGCAAAGAAGAATGGAAAGGCAGTTATCACAGCAGTATATAAGAACAAGAAGTATAAGGCTCTTGTAAAGGTATATACCAGAGCTGAGAGCGTAGCGGTTGAGGATAATGGAGTAGCTGTATCTGAGATTAAGTTAACAGAGGGCGAGAGCAAGACTCTTAATGTAAGTTACAAGATTTCCGACAAGATTGCTAAGGCAGGTGGAAAGTCTTCTACTTACAACAGCTATGTATCATCAGACAATGCTGCTTCTGTATCTGTTTCAAAAGCTAAGGCTAGTGCTAAGACATTTACTGTAACAGGTAACAAGGCCGGCGAGAGCTATATCGATGTTGTAGGAAGCCAGAGCAGTGCAGCTAAGGCTAATGCTGACAAGTTTAAGGTAACTGCAAGAATCAAGGTTGTGGTTGCTGCTAAGTTTGGCGGAAAGCAGACCGGAGCTAAGAAGATTACTGTTACAGGCAATAATCTTACTTCTAATACAAATGACTATTCAGTTAAACTTGCCGGCGGTGTAAGAGATATTACCAGTGTTAGCGTAAATGCTGCCGGTACTGAAGCTGTGCTTGAGATGACAGCTAACATAACCGATGGTGACTATACAGTTGAATTTGGTGGAAAGACATCTTCTTTTAAGGGAGAGACAGCTAAGCTTTCCAAGATTGATGTTCCTAACAAGTACCTTGTATTAAACGGAGATACCAATGCAGCAGGTGGTACAATCGAGTACAAGATTACAAACCAGTTTGGTGAGGATGTAACAAAGAGTGTTGGAGGACTTAATGTAAATGTTTCAGCAGGTACAGGTACTGCTAATCCTGCTAAGGGCGTTATTGACGTAACTAACATTGCAGCCAATCTTCCACTTAACACACCTGTAACCCTTACTCTTGTAAAGGTTGATGGAATGAACACCATTACTAATACATTCCAGCTTACACTTGCAGCAAAGGCAAAGGCAAGCTCAGTGTCTGTAAAGGGTGTATATAGCACAGTTACAAAGAAGCCTTATGAGCTTACAGTAAACAGCTCAGACAATAACAACGCAAGACTTCTTGTAGAAGTTAAAGACCAGTATGGTAGAAGTATGAAGTCTACGGACGGTGTAAGCATCTATGCAAACGGTGGTCTTACAGGTCTTGGTATCAATAGTTCTACTGCTTACCACGATACACTCGAGGTGGACGGAGTTGACTACATTGCTATTCCTTTCACAGGCGTAAATGATGTTAAGTCAGGTGATGTAACTGTGAACTTTGTTGCACTTTATGGAACAAGCGGAAACAATACTACTTCTACAACAATTAAGATAGCAGGCACAAAGCAGGTATCTAAGTTTAGTGTAACTGCTCCTTCAGAAGTATATGCCGGAGAGTCAACATACTTTAATTTTAATGCTACTAACCCTGCTGGTCAGGCTGTAACAGACTATGCTACACTTAGCAGTGATAAGTATGGTGTTAAGCTTCCTGAGGCCTTCTCCTGGGAGAATACAGCTAATGGAACAGCTAAACTTAAGTATGACGCAACCAAGGATAATTCAGTTAAAAATGTAACCTGGAGCCAGGGACTTACACAGATTACAACAAATGCTGTATTTACAGTACAGTCCAATATGCAGCCTGCAATCACAACCTTTACAGTATATGCACCTGCAGTTCCTTCAAACATCAGAAGCATTTCAGTTGATGGTGTTCTTAAGGGTGGTACTACAGAGAATGTACTTCCTAAGGTTAAGATAGTTGATAACAAGGGCCGCGAACTTTCAAATCTTTCAGCTTATTCTAACTACTATCTTGGAGTAAAGAAGAGCGGAAACGGAAGATTTACAATTACAGCTCCTGGTGCGGCAGTAGCAAACAATGTTACTCTTGTTAAGTTAAGTGAGTTAAACTCTAAGTCACTTAAATTTACAGATTCTAATGCTGCACTTACAGGTAATGAGTCAGAGAACTTCACATTTGCCATCTACAAAGATGCTACAGGAAACAATCCTGTTGCAGGATCTGAGATAAATGTTAAGGTTACAACAGCTGATATAAAGAGCCTCTCAAGCTTTAGCTTAAGCTTACCTTCTGCTGTATACAGTGCAGATGGTAATACAGGCTATGACTCAGTTAGTGCTGTAGTTACAGGTAAGACCTCTGATGGTACAACTGTACAGATTGGAGATGATAACTTTGAGTTAAGAGACACCAAGAACTTAGTAGCCGGTGACAAAGTAGTTCCAAGCCGTGGTAAAGAAGAGGCTAAAAGAGGAGATTTTACCGATACAGTTACAGCCGTTGTCAATGATGGTAAGGGATCAACAGCATCTAAGGACGTGGTAGTTTCTGCAAAGGCTCCTTTAGTTACTAAGGTTGAGGCTGCAACTTCAGAGCTTCCAGCTGGCAGTCTTACAGTTAACGGAATAAGAGATGCACTTGTTATAACTGATAGATATACCGCAGCCGAGAATGGTGTTGCTGCTTCAAGCGCACTTGCAAAGAACACACTTCAGGGAATCAGACTTGTATCTTCTGCATCAGGCAGGGTAACAGCTGATTGGAACAATACAACCAGAGTAACCTTCAATGGTGCGGCAGTAGGTGATATGGTTACTGTTCAGGTTACCTTCGCAGGTGGAGTAAACGGAACCTTTAGCTTCAAGTTAAAGTAATTCACGCTTAGATACAATTTGTAATAAATGCTATAAGGTCACGGGGACAAATAAAGTCCTCGTGGCTTTTTCTTTAAAAAAACACTAATATGCAAAAACTCGTAGTCAAGACTTGATTAAAATGTAATCAGAGGTTAAACTATATTCATTGATTTAATACTAAAGGAGACCGGTTATGAGTTATAGATTAAAAAATGAAGTTCTTGAAATAAGTATTGCAGCAAAAGGGGCAGAATTAACCTCTATAAAGGATGGTTCAGGTAAAGAATACCTTTGGCAGGGAGATGAAAAGTACTGGAGCAGACAGTCACCTATACTTTTTCCATTCGTAGGAAGGCTTAAGAATCAGGAATTTACCTGTGAAGGCAAGAAGTATCATATCATGCAGCATGGCTTTGCGAGAGATATGGAGTTTAAGGTTATAAAAGAGAAAGAAAATGAAATCTGGTTTGAGATAAGGGATAATGAGGAAACACTTAAAATGTATCCTTTTCATTTTGCACTAAGAATAGGCTACCGTCTGAGTGGCAACAAGATAGAGGTGCTTTGGGAGGTAGAGAATACAGGTGATAAAACTATGTATTTTAACATAGGTGCACATCCGGGATTTAATTGTCCTATTGATGGAGAAGCAGACAAGGTAGGATATTCTTTAGAATACAATTCTAAGAGGAATCCTAAGTATTTTGGTGCGGATTATGATACAGGACTTAGGCTCTCAGAGCTTCATGAGCTTAAGCTTGATAATGGCAGAAGTACTATAACCAAGGAGTATTTTGATACTACTACTTACATTTTTGAGGATAATCAAATATCCGAGGTTTCGCTAGTTAGACCAAATGGCAAAAAGATTGTAACTGTTAAGTTTGACATGCCTATACTTGCAATCTGGTCAAAGGAGAGGGCGGATGCTCCTTTTGTATGCCTTGAGCCATGGCACGGACGCTGTGACAGGATGGAATTTGAAGGCGACTTAGCTGACAGAGAGTGTAACATTGTACTTGAGGCAGGTAAGAAGTTTAACAATGTATATAGCATTGAGATTTTTACACCCACATCAAAATAGATATATAGTTGTAAGAAAAAGATTATAATTCCTTAAGAACTCTCGAGTAAAATAGAGTTAAGGTGTCATAGTTTTGATACTCTAATACTTGTTAATAATTAGAAAGGTTTTTTAATGAGAGAGAAGTCCGCTGAAGTTTTATTTATACCAAAGTTTATGTTGGTTCCGCTTTTTATATCGATTACCTGGAATTCAATTACATATTTTGGTTCAAGATTACTTACTACGAACTGGCATCATATAAATGCTGAGATTTCCCTTGATTCTATTATACCTCTTGTACCTTGGACGGTTTCTATATATTTAAGCTGCTATATATATTGGCTGGCTAATTATATCTTGGGTGTAAGACAAAGCAGGGAAGAAGCTTTCAGGTTTATTAGTGCAGATTTTTTTGCAAAAACGATTTGCCTTCTTTGCTTCCTCATCATACCGACTACCAATATAAGGCCTGAGATAGGAAGTGAAGGGTTCTGGAATAAGATTATGATTTGGCTGTATAATACAGATGCTGCTGACAATCTTTTCCCTTCCATTCATTGCCTTACAAGCTGGTTTTGCTATATTGCGGTAAGAGAGAATAAGAGAATACCTAAGCCTTATGTGCTGTTTTCGCTGTTTTTTGCTATATGTATATGTATTTCTACCCTTACAACCAAGCAGCACGTTATAGTTGATGTGATTGGAGGAGTAGGTATTGCAGAAGGCAGCTATTTTGTAGTAAAATATGGTTTTACCGGACTTTATACGAGACTCATTACCAAAATCAATCGAAAACTTAAGTTGGAGTAGGCCGTTTCCTTTGCTGCTTCTCAGGGCTTGTAAAGATGGATAAAAAGAAATTTATTTGGATTATATTATTAGGAAAACCTTGGTGCATCTTGGCTTACAGCTATGCAGCCGGTCTTATTTAAGGGGGATACTATGAAAAAGGGATTGTTAGGATATTATAATTATACAGTTGTGCTTACCTACGTGGGCATGTTAACTGCTTTTATGGGAATCCTGCAGGTATTAAACAGGAATTTTTCTGCTGCGGTGGTCTGCCTGCTTGTGTCGGGAGTTTGTGATATGTTTGATGGAAAGGTTGCTGCTACAAAAGAAAGAGATCGCAATGAAAAGTGCTTCGGTATACAGATTGATTCACTAAGCGACTTGGTAAGCTTTGGAATATTCCCGGCTTTATTTGTATATGTGTTCTTAGACAATGAGGTGGCAGCGGGCTTTATAGCTTCTTTTTATGTCCTTGCTGCTCTTATCCGTCTTGCATACTTTAATGTCCTTGAAGAGGAGAGGCAAAGGCAGAGTACGGGGCTTAGAACCGTGTATTTAGGCCTTCCTGTAACGACAATTGCTCTTCTTCTTCCTGCGGTTCATATTGCGTATGAAAGAGGAATATTTAAGAATAAACTCGCTTACCTTGTTATGTTAATCTTTGTTATGGTTGGCTTCGTTTCGCCTTTTGAAATAAAAAAGCCTAACGCACTTGGCAAAGTTTGTATTATAATACTAGGTGCTTTAGAAGTAATCGGTGTGTTATTTTTGATGGGATGGGATGCGGTATGAGAGAAGATTATTCAGTAAGATTTTTATATAGTACAGTGGCGGGGAGAGCGTTGCTTAAACTGCTTACAAAGCCATCGGTGTCTTATATAGGAGGTAAGTTCTTAGACTCACCTCTTTCAAGAATGTTGATACCTGGGTTTATAAAGAAGAATAATATCTCACTTGAGGGAATAGAGGTGCCTGCAAAGGGCTTCTATTCCTTTAATGAGTTTTTTAAAAGAAGGAAAAAAGAGGTTAAATTTGATAAAAACCGGAATCATTTTATTAACCCTTGTGATGGATATCTTTCTGTGGTAGAATTAAGAGAGGATTCTTCGTTTAAAATTAAAAACACAAGATATGATTTGACGAGCTTACTAAAAGACAGTGTGCTTGCAAAAGAATTTCAAGGCGGTTATGCCCTTATTTACAGGCTTACACCTAAACATTATCACAGATACATATTTTCAGATGATGGTGTAATTGTAAGAACGAAAAGAATAGAGGGAATACTCCACTGCGTAAGGCCTATTGCTTTATCTGTATACCCTGTATTTTCTGAGAATACAAGAGAATATGCTGTGATTAATACTGATAATTTTGGCAAGATTATTCAGATGGAAATAGGAGCACTTATGGTTGGAAAGATATCAAATCATAAGTTAAAGGCCAGGATTGCCAGAGGCCTTGAAAAAGGATGCTTTGAATTTGGAGGATCCACTATTGTGGTATTTGTTAAGAAAGATGAGATAGAATTTAACCCTTATATTTTAAAAAAGTTAAGGAAGTACGCAGAAATATCAGTGACTCTTGGAGAAGTCGTTGCGGTGAAGATGAATGGAGGTAAAGTTGAATAGATTTGTAAAAAAAGCGGGAAGCCTTATGCTTGCATCAACACTTGTACTTGGTATGCCTTTTTACTTTAATACATTAAGAGCAGAGGCTGCAGTTTCTGAGTCAAGGGCTCAGGAGATTAGGACTGAATTAAAGGATCTGATTGACAAAGTAAATCAGAATTATTATGAAGATGTAGATACTAATAAGATTTTAGATGAGGTATTTGAAGAGGCAGATGACAAGACAGGCCTTGACACCATATCCAAGCTTTTTGTAAGCAAGCTAAATGATCCTTATTCTGTATATTATACGGTCAAGGAGCTTGAGAGTTTTAACAGTGCCATGAAGGGTGAATACTACGGAATTGGTATCGAGGTTGCCAAGGATGTGAAGACAGGTGGGATTAAGATAACCAATGTATTTGATGGAAGCCCGGCAAAGAAAGCCAAGCTTAAAAAGGGAGATATTATACTTAAAGCAGGTAAAAAAGACCTGACTAGGCTTGAGATTCTTAAGGCCACCTCTTATTTTAAGGGTAAAAAGGGAAGTAAGGTTACCCTTACTGTACTTAGGGGAAAGTCTACAAAAAAGATGGTTGTAGAAAGAAATGAAGTAATTATACCTACTGTTTCTTCTAAGACCTATACTAACGGAAGAGTAGGGTATATTAAAGTAAACGCCTTTCTTGACAATACAGGTAAAGAATTTGTCAGTGCGTTAAACAAGCTGGTAAAAAAGGATATTGAAGGGCTTGTGATTGATCTTAGGAACAATGGAGGCGGATATGTAGGCACAGCCTATGATATGCTTGATCGTATACTTCCTGATAATACTGATATTTTTTCTTTTGTATACAAGAGCGGTAAGAAGGAGATAGCAAAGACAGGTGAACTTTCAACCGGTGATGACAAAGTATTTAACCTACCTATTGTTATCCTTATGAATAATGAGTCTGCCAGTGCTTCAGAGCTTTTTACCGGAGCCCTAAAGGATAATGGTTATGCAGAAACCGTAGGAGAGACAAGCTATGGCAAAGGAGTGGCTCAGAGTATACTTGAAGTACTTGGAAAGGACGGCAGCACTGTAATAGGAGGACTTAAGCTGACAACAATAAAGTACTACCTCCCAAATGGTGAAAGTATCAATAAAGTAGGTATAACTCCTGACTACAAGATAAAGGATGATAAGAAGACTGCTAAGGATGAGCAGCTTGATTATGCTGTAAAAAAGATTAAGAAAATGATAGATTAACAATATGCTGATATAGGGAAATATTACTTGCAAGTATTAAAAATAAGCTATTGAGGTAAATGAATGGATTCAGTTGTTGTATCGTTTATAAGTATGTTTGCTTGTGCTTTCGTTGTACTTGCTATCTGTCTTATTAGAACGATAAAGAAAAAACAGGCTGTAGCTCCTAAAGTCAGGCTGTTGATTATTGTAAACATAGTCTCTGTAGTTATTCAGGCTGCACTTTTGTTTGCTGAAGATGTACAAACTGCTTTGATGCTTCATACTTTTTATCTGGTCTGCATATGTGGAATCAGGTATGTAGCACTTAAGATAGCGGTTGAAGTCACAAAATATGAGATTACAAATATTAAAATATTCTATTTTGTAGACGCAATTATTGCTTTGGATGTGTTACTTGTTTTAAGTAATATATTCACGCAATTACTTTTTACAACTCAGAAGGTAATGATTGGAAATTGGTACTACTTTACTACAGTTGTACAGCCTCTTGCAACGTTGCATAATATAGTATCTTGTGGCGTTTTGATGTTCATTGCATTTATTATAATTTATAAACTGGCGGGGCTTAGTCCTGCTTATTATGGAAAATACATTATTCTTCTTGCATCCTTCACTATTGCAGTAGTGGTCAACTTGTTATATAAGTTTCTTAATTATGCGGTGGATATATCGGTACTCGGTTACACAGTCAGTGTAGTGATGGTTTATCTGGTTTTGCTGGAGAACAAACAGAAAGCATTAATAGATAAAATGCTCTCACGCATTGTTTTAAAAACAGATGATATTATCGTGTTTCTTGATATTGAAGGTGAATGTGTATTTGTAAATGACGTAGCAAAGAGCTTTTTTGGGGTCAAGGATGATTATTCATTGGTCATTAAACAAATTAGTAAGATGTTTAAGCTAGAGAACTTTGACAGTGAAAGACTTGAGTATTCTACCCTATGTACAATGAGTGACAAAGGTGAGCAGAAGCATTATGACATTGTATATAAGAAGATGTATAGGAATGGAAAACCGGAAGGCAGCTATTACAAAATAAAGGATAGAACCATAGATGTTGATATATTCAACAAGGACAAATACAAGGCTACGCATGACAAGTTAACGGGACTTTATAATAGTGATTACTTTTGCGACAAGGTTGAAGAAATATTAAAGGAGAATCCGGATAAAGATTACTATATTTTATGCTCTGATGTTCAGGATTTCAAACTTATCAATGATTCTTTTGGAAAAGTTGTTGGTGACAAAGTGCTTAACTCAATAGCTTGGAAGCTAAGAGAAAAAATAACTAAGAATACTTTGTATTGCAGGCTTTCAGGAGACAAGTTCTGTATTCTTACAGAGAAAGATAAGTTTGATGAAGAACTATACAAAAGTATAGCAAAAGAAGTATCGATGACCGATGGCATACACTATCCTATCAATATGCAGATAGGTGTGTACTACATTGAGGATAGAAAATTATCTCCATCTATGATGATTGACAGAGCAGGAATGGCTATATCTAAGAACAAGGAAGATTATCAGAATAAGATATTCTACTATGATGATAAGATAAGAGAATTAAAATACTGGGAACAGAGACTTTCAGGTGAACTTGACAATGCCATCAGTGACAATCAGCTAAAGGTGTATCTGCAGGCACAGTGTGATGGGGATGGCAAGGTTATAGGAGCTGAGGCTCTTATCAGGTGGATTCACCCTACCGAAGGTCTGATGCCGCCGTATAGATTCATACCTATGTTTGAGAAAAACGGTCTTATAAGCAAGGTGGATTTGTTTGTATGGAAAGAAGCAGCAAAACTATTAAAGAAATGGCAGAATGAAGGAAATGGTCATTATTATATTTCAGTGAATATTTCGCCTGCAGACTTCTATTTTCTAGATATTTACAAAGAGCTTGTAAGGATAGTTGAAAAATATGAAATTAACCCTGCAAGACTAAAGCTTGAAATCACAGAAACCCTGATTATGAAGGATGTTGAGAGTAGGCTTATGATAGTAGAAAAGCTTAGGGACTTTGGATTTACAGTGGAGATGGACGACTTTGGAAGTGGATATTCTTCACTTAATATGCTTAAGGATATATCTGTAGATGTACTCAAGCTTGATATGGGATTCTTATATAAAACAAAGGATGAAGAAAAGAGCAGGAAGATTATAGGAATGATAGTTCAGCTCTCGAAGGCTCTTGATATGCCTGTAATCTGTGAAGGTGTAGAAACAAAATCACAGTTTGAATTCTTAAGAAATATCAAATGTGATTATTTCCAAGGATATTTGTTTGCGAAACCTGTATCTGTTAAAGAATTTGAAGAAATACATATGTAAATAGGTATATCACACTACTATTGCGATTGGAATGCGGGTGTGATATACTGTTTTTAGCTTTGTTAATTTTTTGCCGAGACTTCTGAAAAGCTGATTCAAAGGAGTCATTTTTTCAGTAGTTTCGGGATTTACAAAGCCAGTATAAAAAGGAGATAGTAAAATTATGTTTAAGAGTTTTAGTATGGAACTTGCAGGACGTACCCTTACAGTAGATATAGACAGGGTTGCCAAGCAGGCTAATGGTGCAGCGCTTATGCACTATGGCGATACAGTTGTTCTTTCTACCTGTACAGCATCAGAGAAGCCAAGAGAAGGTATTGATTTCTTCCCACTTTCAGTGGAATATGAGGAGAAGCAGTATGCTGTAGGTAAGATTCCGGGAGGCTTTAACAAGAGAGAGGGTAAGGCTTCTGAGAATGCGGTACTTACTTCAAGGGTAATTGACCGTCCTATGCGTCCTCTTTTCCCAAAGGATTACAGAAATGATGTTACACTGAACAACCTTGTTCTTAGCGTAGATCCGACCTGCTCTCCTGAACTTACTGCCATGCTTGGTTCAGCTATAGCAACAGCTATATCTGATGTGCCTTTTGACGGACCTTGTGCAACTACGCAGGTAGGTCTTATTGACGGAGAATTTGTAATCAATCCAAGTAATGCCCAGATGGCTTGCTCAGCCCTTAAGCTCACAGTTGCTTCTACAAAAGAGAAGGTTATTATGATAGAGGCAGGTGCTGATGAGCTGCCTGAGGCAAAGATGATTGAGGCTATATATAAGGCTCATGAAATCAACCAGGAGATCATCGCATTTATCGAGAAGATAACAGCAGAGTGTGGCAAGCCTAAGTCAGAGTATGAGAGATATGCAGTACCGGAGGAGTTCTTTGCTGCAATCAAGGAAGTTGTTACACCGGAGGAGATGGAAAAGGCTGTATTTACTGATGAAAAGCAGGTAAGGGAAGAGAACATTTCTGCTATCATGGATAAGCTTAGCGAGCATTTTGCTGAAAATGAAGAATGGCTTCCTTTCCTTTCTGACGCCGTATATCAGTATCAGAAGAAGACTGTCAGAAAGATGATATTAAAAGACCATAAGCGTCCGGACGGCCGTGAGATGTCTCAGATAAGAAAGCTTGCAGCTGAAGTTGATCTCATACCTCGTGTTCATGGCTCAGCTATGTTCACAAGAGGCCAGACTCAGATTTGTAATATTACCACTCTTGCACCTCTTTCAGAGGTTCAGAAGGTGGACGGACTTAATGCAGAAGAGACCTACAAGAGATATATTCATCACTATAACTTTCCTTCATATTCAGTAGGAGAGACAAAGCCATCAAGAGGACCGGGAAGAAGAGAGATAGGACATGGTGCTTTGGCTGAAAGAGCTCTTATACCGGTACTTCCTAGCGAAGAGGAATTCCCATACGCTATCCGTACAGTATCAGAGACTTTCGAGTCAAACGGATCAACTTCCATGGCTTCCACCTGCGCATCCTGTATGTCGCTTATGGCTGCGGGTGTGCCTATTAAGAGGATGGTAGCAGGCATTTCCTGTGGCTTGGTTACAGGTGAGACAGATGAGGACTATGTACTCCTTACAGATATTCAGGGACTTGAAGACTTCTTTGGAGACATGGACTTTAAGGTAACAGGTACAACAGAGGGAATCACGGCTATTCAGATGGATATCAAGATTCACGGCCTTACAAGGGAGATAGTAGAAGGTGCGATCGCAAGAACAAGGGAAGCCAGAATGTTCATCATGGACACCTGTATGAGACCTGCAATAGCAGAGCCTAGACCAAGTGTGAATGAATATGCACCTAAGATTGAGCAGATTAAGATTGATCCTGAAAAAATTGGTGAGGTTGTTGGACAGAAGGGTAAGACCATCAATGCCATCATAGACAAGACAGGAGTTAAGATAGACATTACCGATGAAGGAAATGTAAGTATTTGTGGTACGGACATTGATAAGATAAATGAAGCTAAAGAAATAATAAGAATGATAGTGACTGAGTTTGAAGAAGGTAAGGTTTATACCGGTAAGGTTGTATCAATAAAAGAATTCGGTGCCTTTGTTGAATTTGCTCCTGGTAAAGAAGGAATGGTGCATATTTCTAAGGTTTCAAAAGAGAGAATAAACAATGTTGAAGATGTGCTTACGCTTGGAGATATAGTAAAGACTATCTGCCTTGGAAAAGATAAGATGGGAAGAATATCATTTAGTATTAAGGATGTACCTGCAGGAGTGTAAATCATAACACTGAATGGGGTTGGAGGAAAAAATATGGAGTCAAAGAATATATCTCCTGCGGTCATAAAGAGACTGCCTAGATATTACAGATATCTGGGGGATTTACTGAAATCGGGGATAGACAGGATTTCTTCTAAAGAGTTAAGCGAGAGAATGCAGGTTACGGCATCTCAGATTAGACAAGACTTAAATAATTTTGGGGGCTTCGGTCAGCAGGGTTATGGTTACAATGTAGAGTATCTATACAATGAGATTGCCAAAATTTTGGGGCTTGATAAAGACTACAGCCTTATTATAGTAGGAGCAGGTAATCTAGGAACTGCAATCACGAATTATACTGATTTTGCAAAAAGAGGATTTTATGTAAAGCAGGTCTTTGATATTAAGCCTGAATTAATTGGTAAGAAAATCGGAACTATAGAAATACTTGGAATGGACAGCCTGCCTGATTATATCAAAAATAATCAGGTAGACATAGCTGCCATTACAGTTCCGAAGGAAATGGCAACTGAAACTGCAGCAAAACTCGTAAAGTGCGGTATCAAGGCGATATGGAACTTTGCACCTGTAGATCTTAGATTACCAAAGGATGTTATAGTTGAAACAATTCACCTTTCGGACACTTTGATGAGACTCTCTTATTCACTTAAAAATAAGGGGTCTAAGTAAAGGAATATTAGCTTGATTATAGGGATTGGTAATGATTTAATTGAAAAATCAAGAGTCAAAAAAGCATGCGAAAAGGATGCTTTTTTGTCGTATGTTTTTACTGAGCATGAAAGAGAGCTGATTCAAAAAAAACCTGATAGGGCAGCAGGAAACTGGGCTGTGAAAGAAGCAGTGGCAAAGGCGATGGGAACAGGCTTTCTGGGATTTAAGATAAGAGAGATAGAAGTCCTAAGGGATGAGCTTGGGAAACCCTATGTGAACTTATATGGTAGTGCAAAATTAAAACAAGAGGAACTTGGTATTAAAGCATTCTTTGTTTCAATCTCGGATACCAAAGAATATGTGAGTGCTGTAGCAGTGGCGGAGGGCTGATTATGATAAGACTTGTAGACAGCGAAGGAGCAAAAAAACTAGATGAAGATGCAAGAAAACTTGGCATGCCCGGGATGGTGCTTATGGAAAGAGCGGCTCTGTCTGTGGCGGAGTTTATAAGGGATAAGCTTCTAAGAGATGACGAGGATAAAAAGATTATAGCAGTTTGCGGCTCCGGCAACAATGGCGGAGATGGCATTGCCTGTGCAAGAATACTCCATGAATGGGGGTATAATTCAGAGGTAATAATGGTTGGGAAAAAAGAAAAGTTTACCAATCAGACAAAGCTGCAGATAAGGCTTGCTAAAAATAGCGGAGTAGCAGTTAAAATAGCCAATCCAGCCAAGCTAATTACTGAAAAAAGTGAATTTAACCAGGCTATAGTCATAGATGCGGTATTTGGAGTGGGATTTAAGGGTAAGCTTGAAGGAGACTTGGCTAAGTTTACCGAGTATATCAATATGTTTGATTCAGTGAAGGTAGCGGTGGACATCCCTTCGGGAGTGAATGGCAGCAATGGAAAGGTTGAAGGGGTAGCTGTTAAATGTGATTACACAATTACTTTTGGCGTAAATAAGCTGGGGATAGCCGTATATCCGGGTAAAGATTATGCAGGTGAGATTGTTGTGGCTGACATAGGTTTTCCTAAAAAAGCCCTGGAGATGGTTTCTCCAGATACATTTACCTTTGATGAGTCTCAAATAAGCTACTATATGCCTGAAAGAAGAGAGTACAGCAATAAGGGGGACTTTGGTAAGATACTGATAATAGCGGGTTCAGAGGAAATGTGCGGAGCATCTTTCCTTTCAGCTCTTGCGGCATACAGAACAGGTGGAGGACTTATTAGACTCTTTGTGCCTGAAGCAAACAGACAGTCTCTGCAAAACCTGCTTCCGGAAGCTATACTTACTACATATGAAGATAGTGCTGACAAGGCGATAAGTAAGGTAACTGCAGATAAATTGGAGAAGGCTGTGAAGGAATGGGCAGCCGCGATAGTAATAGGTCCGGGTCTTGGCTTAACCAAAAGGAGCAAGTCTCTGGTTGATAAAACCTTAGAGATATCAGAAGTGAGGACTGTTATAGATGCAGATGGGCTCACACTCTTTAGAGAGATAGTCGAAGAAAGGGAGAAAAGGAATTTTAATCCTGTTAAAGATATGAAAAAGAACTATATCCTTACTCCTCATATCAAAGAATTGGCTGACTTATTATATTTGCCTAAAGAAGAAGTGAAAGAGAATATAGTTCAGATTGCAAAAGAGCTAAAATACTGTAACGGAGAAATAGTTATAAAAGAGGCAAGAACACTGGTTACAGGCAGTGGCAAGTGCTATATAAATAACAGCGGCAACTCTGGCTTGGCAAAGGCCGGCTCGGGTGATGTGCTTACAGGAATACTTGCAGCTTTAATCGCCACTGAAAAACAAAGACCTTTTATGGTAACTCCTCTTGGAGTTTACATTCACGGACTGGCAGGAGATATGCTGAAGGAGAAAAAAGGGAAATACGGAATTATCGCCAGAGAACTGGCTGACGAGGTAGCTGAAGTGATGAAGAGGTATTCGGATTGAAAATAACTATACTTTGTGCAGGTAAGATAAAAGAAAAGTACTTTGAAGCGGGCATTGCAGAGTATACCAAGAGGTTGTCAAGATATACAGTTATTGAAATAAAACAGGTGCAGGATGAAAAAACTCCTGACAACGCATCAGAGGCTGAAGAAGAGAAGATAAAACAGGCTGAAGGGGCGAGAATGCTTGACTTTCTTAAGAAGGCAAAGGGAAGTGACTGCTATGTGTTTGCTCTTGTGATTAAAGGGAAGGAGATAGACTCTGTAGAACTCTCAGAGAAGATATCGGAGCTTACCGTAACGGGAAAGAGCCATCTTGTATTTATCATAGGTGGGTCTTTAGGGCTTTCAGATGAAGTGATTGCGGAATCCGATTATAAGCTTAGCTTTTCAAAGCTTACCTTTCCACACCAGCTTATGAGGCTGATTCTCCTCGAACAGATATATAGGGCATTTAGGATAAAAATGGGTGAACCTTATCATAAATGAGAAATTAATGTTGTTAAATCATTACTTATATGTTATATTAAGACCGACATCATAATGGTTTTAAATAAAACATTTTAAGGAGGAGAAATTCCAAATGAAGAAATTTCTTGAAGAATTTAAGGCATTTGCGCTTAAAGGCAATGTGATGGACCTTGCAGTAGGTGTAATTATAGGTGGAGCTTTTCAGGCTATAGTTACCTCTTTGGTTGGTGATATTATTACACCAATTATCGGTATATTTGCAAGTACTGATTTTTCTAATCTTATAGCTACCATAAATGGTTCTGAAGTAAAGTACGGAGCATTTATTACAGCTATAATCAACTTTATTATAATGGCATTTATCATCTTCTGTATCGTTAAGGGGCTTAATAAGCTTGCTGAGCGTAAAAAGAAGGAAGAGGCAAATGAGCCTACAGAAAAGACCTGTCCATTCTGCCAGAGTACTATCAGCATCAAGGCTACACGCTGTCCACACTGTACTTCTGCACTTGAAGTGGATATGGATATGTAATTTTGCTGTTTAGTATTTGAATGGGACTCATTTGTTAAAAAGTGAGATTTATTCCCAAAAATTTACCACATTTTTTACATTATCTATCTAGTTTTTTTATGCTAATTATGTTATCATCTTAGTGTTTAATAATACTTTACAATGCGGAAAGCATGGAAAGGAAGAAGAAAATGGATTATTTAGGAAATTTAGAAATCGAGAAGGTTATCGGTAGAGAGATTATTGACTCTAGAGGTAATCCAACTGTTGAGGCTGAAGTTATTTTGGCTTGCGGAATAGCAGGTAGAGGAACTGCTCCAAGTGGTGCTTCTACAGGTGAATTTGAGGCTCTTGAGCTTCGTGACGGTGACAAGTCTCGTTATGGTGGTAAGGGTGTTCTTAAGGCAGTTGAGAACATTAATACAGTTATAAATGATGTACTTCAGGGTGTTAGCGCATTTGATATCTATGCAGTTGACGCAGCTATGATTAAGGCTGATGGAACAAAGGATAAGTCAAAGCTTGGTGCCAATGCTATACTTGCTGTATCTATTGCAGCTGCAAGAGCAGCAGCTAATGCTCTTGATATCCCTCTTTACAGATTCTTAGGCGGTGCTAACGGCAACAGACTTCCACTTCCTATGATGAACATCTTAAATGGTGGTGCACACGCTACAAACTCTGTAGATACACAGGAATTCATGATTATGCCTGCAGGTGCTCCAAGCTTTAGAGAAGGTCTTAGAATGTGTGCAGAGGTATTCCACGCACTTCAGGCACTTCTTAAGAAGGAAGGCCACACTACAGCTGTAGGTGATGAGGGTGGTTTCGCTCCTAACCTTAAGGATGATGAGGATGTTATCGAGCATATCATCAAGGCTATAGAGAATGCAGGCTACAAGGCAGGTACAGACTTCGTTATAGCTATGGATGCAGCTTCTTCTGAGTGGAAAGACAAGGAGAAGGGAATTGGACACTACTTACAGCCAAAGTCAGGCAAGAAGTTTACTTCTGATGAGCTTATTGCTCACTGGGAGAGCCTTATCGATAAATATCCTATCTACTCAATCGAGGATGGTCTTGATGAGGAAGATTGGGAAGGCTGGAAGAAGATGACTGAGAAGCTTGGACACAAGGTTCAGCTTGTTGGTGATGATCTTTTCGTTACCAATACAGAGCGTCTTGAGAAGGGTATTAAGCTCGGTGCAGCTAACTCTATCCTTATCAAGCTTAACCAGATTGGTTCAGTATCTGAGACACTTGAAGCTATTAAGATGGCTCATAAGGCAGGATACACAGCAATTTCTTCACACCGTTCAGGTGAGACAGAGGATACAACAATTGCTGACCTTGCAGTAGCTCTTAATACCTGCCAGATTAAGACAGGTGCTCCTTCAAGAAGTGAGCGTGTGGCTAAGTATAATCAGCTTCTTAGAATCGAAGAGGAGCTTGGTGCAGCAGCTTACTGGCCAGGTGTTAATGCATTTAATCGTAGATAATTATTATAAAACAGGGGATATAATTATATAATGGGGGCTTGTCCGGGGTAGATTTATTAGTATTTACCGTACGGAGGCCTGAGTAATTAATTATACATTACTGTATCAGACTGCCGTACCGGTATATTCGGTACGGTGGTTTTGTGTTCTGTCTAATGAATTTTAATTAAAGGGGGATGCTTTTATGCGTTTTATAATTCAGGTTGTGACAAATTCTGATGTAAAGATTGATGGAGAGGTTAGAGGGGCTATTGACAGGGGCTACATGGTGCTTATAGGAGTAGGTAAGGATGATACAAAAGAAATAGCTGACAAGATGATTAAGAAGATGCTGGGCCTTAGAATAATGGCTGATGAGAATGGCAAGACCAATCTTAGCTTAAAAGATGTAAACGGTGAGCTCTTACTTATATCTCAGTTTACCTTATATGCTGATTTAAGCCGCGGCAACAGACCGGGATTCACTACTTGCGGATCTCCGGATATGGCAAAAGAGCTGTATCATTATATAATAGATGAATGTAAAAAACAGGTACCTAAGGTTGAACAGGGTGAATTTGGTGCAGATATGAAGGTTAGTTTGACTAACGATGGACCATTTACCATAATTCTAGACAGTGCAGAACTCAAATAAAGCTGTTTTTTACAGATTATCTTAATGATTGTAAGATGATTACAGCATAAGATGGTATAGGTGTGCAATCGGAGGATAATATGGCAGAAGCGAATAACAATCTCTCATATGAAAGATTTCATATTCGACCAATAGATGAAATTAATGGTTTCAAGGTAAGGCCTGGCCTCTACGAACAAAATGGAGCGACAGCCATTCCCAGTGGTGTTAACTTCACTGTTCCAACCAATGGTGGGACAAGCGTAGAACTTCTTCTTTTTAAGAGCAGGGAAGACGAGCCTTATGCGGTTATACCTTTTCCGGAAACCTACAGAATAGGCAATGTCTATTCTATGATAGTATTTGATTTGAACATTGAAGATTTTGAATATGCTTATAGAGTTGATGGTCCTTATGACAAAGAAAAAGGACTTATCTTTGATAAGAATAATATTCTTTTGGATATGTATGCCAAATCAGTTACAGGGCAGAGTGAATGGGGAAAAAAGCGCAGTAGCAAGTCTTTTTACAAGGCAAGAGTTGTGCGTAATGACTTTGACTGGGGGAGTGAACCTAATCCCAATATGGCTCTTGAAGACCTGGTCATCTACGAAATGCATGTCAGAGGCTTTACAAAGGACGCGTCCTCAGGTGTAAAATACCCGGGTACCTTTGCAGGCGTGATGGAGAAGATTCCATACCTTAAGGACCTTGGCATCAATGCGGTTGAACTGATGCCGGTATTTGAATTTGACGAAATCAAGGACAACAGAATATACAACGGAGAAGTTCTTGTTGACTATTGGGGCTATAATCCGATTAGCTTCTTTGCGCCTAATACCAGTTATGCTGCAAAGGTCGAGGATAACAGCTCAGGTATGGAGCTTAAAAAGCTAATCAAGAGGCTTCATGACAATGGTATCGAGTGTTTTCTGGATGTGGTATTTAACCATACAGCTGAAGGAAACGAGATGGGACCTAGTATCTCCTTTAAGGGCTTTGACAATAACATTTATTATATGCTGACTCCAAGAGGTGAATATTATAACTTCAGTGGCTGTGGCAACACCCTCAACTGCAACCATCCTGTGGTAAGGTATATGATACTTGAATGTCTAAGATACTGGGTGACTGATTACCATGTAGACGGATTCAGATTTGACCTTGCAAGTATACTAGGTAGAAATGAAGACGGGTCACCTATGTCCAATGCTCCACTCTTGCAAAATCTTGCCTACGACCAGATACTGGCCGATGTGAAGCTGATTGCAGAAGCCTGGGATGCAGGCGGACTATATCAGGTAGGAACCTTTCCATCGTGGAACCGCTGGGCAGAGTGGAATGGAAAGTACCGTGACGACATGAGGGATTTCCTTAAGGGAGACATAGGGCTTATGTCCGTTGCTGCCAGAAGAATATTCGGTTCAAAGGACATATATAATCCGGAACACAGGGGGGATAATGCCTCTGTAAACTTCCTTAATTGTCACGATGGATTTACACTCTGGGATATGTATTGCTACAGCCATAAGCACAATGAAGCAAACGGTTGGAACAATACCGATGGAACTGATGATAACAGAAGTTGGAATTGTGGCTGGGAAGGTGAGACTGATAACGAGAATATCAACAAACTCCGCCGCAGGCTCTGTAAGAATGCCATGACAACCTTGCTTTTAAGCAGAGGAGCTCCTATGTTTCTTGCAGGTGATGAATTCCTCAATACACAGTTTGGCAACAATAACACGTATTGTCAGGATAGCCCTATATCTTGGCTTGAGTGGGATCAGTTAGAAAAAAACAGGGAGCATTTTAGGTTCACAAGATATTTGATTAAGTTTAGAAATGAGCATCCTGTAATCAGAAAATACATGGGTGGATGTTCACTTGGCTTTCCTGACTCTTGGGCACTAGGACCTGATCATACCAATGTGCTTAGGGTAATATTTGCAGGAAGAAATGCAGATAATACGGCTGATGACATAGTTTGCGTTGCAATAAATGTACACTGGGAGAGACAGGACTGTTATCTTCCGGAGCTGCCACATTATCTATGTTGGCAGATTGAAACTGATTCTTCGCTTGAAATATATAAAGCAGGCTTCCCTGATACCAGGGATAAAAAGGTAAGAACCAATGGCAACATGATAAATATGGAAGCCAGAAGTACTATGGTATTTTCAGTAGTCAGAGTATAAACTAAATATTATTTAATGTGAGGACTTTCTGTAGGAATGATGATATAATTATCAGGACTGCAGAAAGTTTTTTTGTAATTAAGGAGCCATATAAAGAATGTAATGTTATTAACTACTATTGTAGAGGTGCCAATATGAGGGAAATGGAATTTAAGGTTGAGAGAAATGGACTCTTAAAAGAAGGGGATATAGTAAATGTGATTGAAACAGAGCTAGAGAGCTTTCGTTACTATACTATAGAGCATGCTTATGGTATGAGTGGAAACATACCTCTTACAGAACCACTTAAAAGTTTAACCGGAAAAGTAGTTAAAATGGAAGAAAAACCAAGAGGATTCTATGCTGTGCTTGAATTTGAGGAGTGAATGTATACTTTATGCGATTTAGAATTAAAAGGAAGCGGTATGCCTGCTTAGTTTTAATGAAATAAAAGGTCTTCATGTTGTGACTGTAGCATGGTATAATCCCAGTGGAGAGCTTTACAGGTTTGCGGAAAATGACTTTGGAAGCTATGAGGAAGCAGATGATGACAAAGTTATGGTCAGATTTTGGCTGAATTTGGCGGGAATAGATGAGACAGACTTTGGGAACTGGACAGTGAGAGCTTTCTTAGATGGAGAAATGATAAAAGAGGATAATATAATTATCTCTGGTGATGGGATAAATAAAATTGGAATATGAGGATTAAAGGAGAGGAAATTCTTCCCTCAATATATCGAGAAATAACCTAACCACCTTTTACACCTAGAATAAGGAAAAATAATGGAAGATAGTGTAATTATAAATAGATTTGATAACTTTGATGAAATGAAACGGAAATTAGGAGAAAAAACTATTGTATTTTGTGAAGATGAACAAGATAGATATGCGATAGTCAATATAAATAATTCTTTTGAATTTGGAATGGCATATAACCTTTATGGCATAGAACCAATGTTTGGGTTTGATAATAAAAATGATGTGTGCTATATCGCTGCCGGGCAGAATTTGGTATCAATTGATATCAAAAATAAAGAGATATTATTTAATCAAAAGCTGTTCACAGTAATTTTAGATTTATTCACTATTGAGAATACTATTTATATTTTATGCGATTTAGAATTAATCTGTTATAGTGATAAAAAAGAAAAGTGGAGGACTGCATTTAGAGAGATGGTTACAGATTATGAGCTTTTGGAAAATAGCAGATTATGGATAGATTGCGAGGGTAGAAAAATGATTATAAATTTAAAAGGTGGGATTGTAGAGTAGTATAGATTTATCATGAGCGAGGACAGTATGGAAAACTGGATAGAATATCGAAAGAGAGAGATTCCAAGAGGGAAGTATAAAGCAAAGATTGTATGTGGTGATTCACATTTACTGACTGTAGAACTAAAAAGTGATAAAACTAGGATAATTCTTGGTTTTGGGAGTTGTGAGGCTATTAGAATATTTGAAAGAAAGTTTGTCGATTTAGACTTGTATGAGAATATCGAAGATTTGAAAAAGGATAATTTTTCTAATGTCATATATGAGGTTGAAGGTGGAAAATATTTGAAGGAAGTTATTTTGTATTCTGCAGGTTTTTTGGATCAGCCATATGTAAAGCAATATACTATCATTACAGATAACTTATTGATTGATGCGGTTTATTTAGGGGAGCCGTCTTCACTCTTAAAGAGAATCTATAAACTTGATTAACGATATTTAGAAAGGTTAGCTAAATTATGGAAAACTGGAAGATATATGGTGAAGGAATAGTACCAAAAGGCAAATATTCGGGAAATCTTTTTTATAAAGAAGGAGTAAAGCCTATAATAGAGTTAAAGTCTTGGAATAACGGCGAAATCATGTTTTATGTTAAGTTTGAATTTAATCAGGTTTATTCTGTTAGGGTATTTGAAGACGGAGCTGCATTTAATGAAATTTTTGAAGGTATGATGAAGTTTCCGCCTGACCGCCGTATAAATGTAATATATGAAGTAGAAGATGGTGATTATGCGAGGGATGTAAGGAAAATAGTTGGGAAGAAGCTAACAGGAGCAAGGATTTATCAGTATGTCATATTGACAGAAAACTATTTTTTTGAAGTTGTATCTGATTCAGAACCTATGATTACTCTGATTGAAGAGAAAGCTGAGAAGGAGATTAGGATTGAATATCAAGATGATTATAGGCAGGGGGAAGTTGATTTATTATTTAAACACCTTGAAGAGCCGGTTTATATGTCAAAAAGCGGCTCTTATTATGAGGCAGATGTAGAACTAACAAAGGGGGAATACTATTATAAGTACTTAGGTGAAGATGGTCTGGAGCTTATAGATAAGAAAAACAAATATATCTTCATAGATGAAAGCGGTTGCTGGTCGGTACTTACCATAGATGAAGACGGAGTAGTAGAGAAAGAGATAGAAAGCTCTGCTACGCTTATCGAATACGGGATTTCCCATAAGATGATGGAAGTAGTGCCTGATAAGGCTGAATCAAAGGTATTTGATGTAAGTAGAGACAAGGAAGCAGTATGCCTTCTTAGTTTTAATGAAATAAAAGGTCTTCATGTTGTGACTGTAGCATGGTATAATCCCAGTGGAGAGCTTTACAGGTTTGCGGAAAATGACTTTGGAAGCTATGAGGAAGCAGATGATGACAAAGTTATGGTCAGATTTTGGCTGAATTTGGCGGGAATAGATGAGGAAGACTTTGGGAACTGGACAGTGAGAGCTTTCTTGGATGGAGAAATGATAAAAGAGGATAACATTGTCATTTCTAAAAATGACACAGGGAAAATTGATGAACTGTGCTAGATGTATGATAAGGAGGAATGTTTCATGAAAATGGTTTATGCGATAGTTCACAGTGAGGATGGGGATTCTGTAGCAGAGGCTTTGATGGCTAGCGGATATATAGTGACCAAGCTTGCTACTACAGGAGGCTTTCTTAGGAGAGGCAATACTACTCTTTTAATTGGTGTCGAAGCAGAAGAGGTACAGAAGGTAATTGATATCATCATAAAAGAGTCAGGTAAGAGAGAACAGATTGTGTACAACCTTCCATATTCTCAGACAAGCGGAGTGCCTGTGACCAGCTATAATGCAGTACCAACCACAGTAGACGTGGGTGGTGCTACAATATTTGTGATAGATGTGGAAAGATTCGAAAAGGTATAAGTCTAATATAACTATATGGCATAGCTTACATTACTATCATTACTTGACATTGTGGATACCGATTGATATTATTGAAAACAAGTTTTAATAAAACATGCACAGCTAAGGAGATATATGAATAAAATTGTATTTTCGGTATTTGTAGATAACACCTCCGGTGTACTCAGCAGAGTGGCTGGACTTTTTAGTAGAAGAGGCTTTAATATTGACAGTCTTACCGTTAGTGAAACTGAGTGTCCTGTATACTCAAGAATGACAATAGTTTCTCACGGTGATGACCAGGTATTTGACCAGATTGAAAAGCAGCTTGCAAAGCTTGAGGATGTTAAGGAAGTAAAGGTACTTCATCCAGACAGCTCAGTAACCAGAGAGCTTATATTAGTTAAGCTTAAGGCTTCACAGGCAGACAGACAGGGGATAATTGCCACTTCTGACATCTTCAGAGCCAAGATAGTAGATGTCTCAAGTGAATCCCTTACTGTTGAGCTTACCGGTAATCAGACCAAGATAGAGGCATTTTTAAATCTTCTTGGTAAAGAGAAAATATTAGAGATGGTACGTACAGGTGTTACCGGTCTTGAAAGAGGCTCTAAAGCCCGTGGCGAAATGTGGGACGATTAGTTTTGTAGTCAAAATAAACTTAATAATATACGGAGGAATTAGTTATGTCAAACGCAAGGATATTTTATGAGAAGGATTGTAATCTTTCATTATTAGAGGGAAAGACAATTGCAATAATCGGTTACGGCAGCCAGGGACACGCTCATGCACTTAACCTTAAGGAGTCAGGCTGTAACGTGGTAGTTGGCCTCTATGAGGGAAGCAAATCCTGGGCAAAGGCTGAGTCACAGGGACTTAAGGTGCTTACAGCTGCTGAGGCTGCAAAGGCTGCAGACATAATCATGATTCTCATAAATGACGAACTTCAGGCTAAGCTTTATAAGGAGAGCATTGAACCAAATCTTGTACCTGGCAACATGCTTATGTTTGCGCACGGTTTCAACGTACACTATGGTCTCATTACAGCACCTGAAGGAGTAGATGTAACTATGATAGCTCCAAAGGCTCCCGGACATACGGTTCGTTCTGAGTACTTAGAGGGGAAAGGAACACCTTGTCTTGTTGCTGTACATCAGGATGCTACAGGTAAGGCTCTTGATATGGCACTTGCATATGGAGCAGGTATTGGTGGAGCCAGAGCAGGTATTCTTGAGACAACTTACAGAACTGAGACTGAGACAGACCTTTTTGGTGAGCAGGCTGTACTTTGTGGCGGTGTTTGCGCACTTATGCAGGCAGGTTTTGAGACTCTTGTTGAAGCAGGCTATGATCCAAGAAATGCGTATTTTGAGTGTGTTCACGAGATGAAGCTCATAGTTGACCTCATCTATCAGTCAGGCTTTGCAGGAATGAGATATTCTATATCCAACACTGCTGAGTATGGTGATTATATAACTGGTCCTAAGATTATAACTGATGAGACTAAGAAGGCTATGAAGAAGGTTCTTTCCGATATTCAGGATGGTACCTTTGCTAAGGAATTCTTACTTGATATGAGTGAGGCAGGTGGACAGGTACATTTTAAGGCTATGAGAAAGCTTCATGCTGAGCAGCAGCTAGAGCAGGTTGGTAAGGAGATTAGAAAGCTTTATAGCTGGAATAATGAAGGCGATAAGCTTATAAATAATTAGTTTTACGTTTTAAGGATAAGGGCATGGACTGATTATGGTTCATGCTCTTTTTCTATGCCTAACGCGCTCCCTTAGAGTGGTTACGGTCTACCCTGACATAGTCCAGATTCGCTCCGGCGTTCGCTTCGCTCAGCCTAACGCGCTCCCTTAGGGTGGTTACGGTCTGCCCTGACATAGTCCAGATTCGCTCCGGCGTTCGCTTCGCTCAGCCTAACGCGCTCCCTTAGGCTATGTCAGGGTAGACCTGTGTGGTGAAGGTATGAGGTAGCCTGAGATCTGAAATATAAAAAGAAATTATAGATTTGTCATAATATGACTGCTTATTATGATATAATAACCTTATGTGTTAAATGATTATTTATAAGCTTGTAATAGAGGATAGACGAGAAAGTAAAAGATAGGATGGTGGATATGGTTAGTCGGTGGTACATGAGGACTTTTAGGGGAGATTTTGACGGGATATCTGAGAGGTTTGGGATAAGCAAGATAGCTGCCAGAGTTTTGGTGAACAGGGAAAGAAAGACGGATGCAGAGATAGATGAGTATATAAGGGCTGAGGATATGGAACTAGCTGATCCTTCGCTTATGTGTGATTTAGTGAAGGCTTGTGAGGTTCTTAGTGAAAAGATAGGTACAGGAAAGAAGATAAGGGTAATTGGAGACTATGATGTGGATGGAGTTTGCTCTACTTTCATACTCTATGATTTTTTTAGGAGTATGGGGGCAGATATCAGCTATGTTATTCCTCACAGGGTGCAAGACGGCTATGGAATAAATATAGATATTGTTGACAAGGCCAAGAGTGATGGTATTGATACTATTATTACCTGTGACAATGGTATTGCGGCCTTTACTCAGGTAAAACACGCAAAGGAAATTGGACTAACTGTTCTAATTACAGACCACCACGATATTCCGCTTAATAATGAACTTCCGCCTGCTGACACTGTTACCAACCCTAAAAGGGAGGATTGTAACTATCCTTTTAAGGGACTTTGTGGTGCGGGAGTAGCTTATCAGCTCATTAATTATTATGCCGATAGATATGGAGAGACCTTTAATCAGAGCAAAAAAGTGGTGGAAAGTAAGTATCTGGCCTTTGCAGCTCTTGCCACTGTCTGTGATGTGATGGAGCTGATAGGCGAAAACAGGACTATAGTTAAAAAGGGCTTAAAGGCAATACATAATACTGAAAATATTGGTCTTAGAGCCTTGTTAGAGGTTTCAGAGCTTGTTGATAAGGAGAGCATTACAGTTTATCATTGTGGCTTTATCTTAGGCCCTATGATAAATGCTTCAGGCAGGCTTGAGTCCGCAGTTAAGGCAATTAAGCTGTTTCTTGAAAGTGACAGTGACAGGGCTGAGGCTGAGGCTAAAGAGCTTCAAGAGCTAAACAATGAGAGAAAGGAGATAACTGAGGAGGCTCTTGTAAGGGCTGTCGAGATAGCTGAAAGCCCTGAATACTTGAAAGATAAGATTTTGGTTATCTTAGTCCCTGATTGTCACGAGAGTATAGCGGGTATAGTTGCAGGCAGAATTAAGGAAAAGTTTTATAAGCCTACACTTATTTTTACCTATGCAGAGAGAGGGATTAAGGGTTCAGGCCGATCCATAGAAGACTATAATATGTTTGAAGAAATATCAAAATGCTCTGATTGCTTTGTAAAATTTGGCGGACATCCTATGGCTGCTGGGTTTTCATTGAAGGGAGACTCTACCGAGGAACAGATGGAATATCTTTTTAAATTGAGGAAGCAACTAAATGAAAATACCAGCTTAACTGAGGAGGAACTAAAACCTAAGGTGTTCTTTGACATGGAACTGCCTCCGTATTATGTGTCTGAAAAGCTAATTGAAGAGCTTTCTTCATTTGAGCCCTTTGGTACAGGCAATAGACCGCCAACCTTTGCTAAAAGAGATATCCTAGTGCAGTCCTTTAATATTATAGGGAAGAATGAAAATGCAGTAAGGCTTGAATTTACAGACGGTACAGACGGAAGAGTGTATAAAGGTATTTGGTTTGGAGATGCGAAAGGATTTGAAAGTTATTTTTTAAGCAAAGGCGATAGGAAGCTTGATATAATATATTCTCCACAGATAAATGAGTATAAGGGATTTAGGAATATACAGTTTAAGATAGAAGAATACAGATAAATATAAGAAGAATAAAGATAGGTGTAAATAGAGCCATACAGGCAAGAAGGGTTTGACTGTATGGCTCGTAAATGATTCGGTTTTTAGTAATGCTATGAACTGGAATGTATATGCGTTTTCACAGGTTATTTTATTACTGCTGTAGTGCTTTTTGAGGCGGTATGACCATATTTGTCGGTAACACTGTATGTTACGGTATAATTACCAGGTGTTTCAATATCAATATCATCTTCAATCTCTATATCGTCTGTGATGTCCTTTCCGTCATAAGAGACAGCCTTCACACCTTTTAAGAGGTCGTAGCTTGTATCTTTTGCTGAAAGAGTTATTTTCTTTGGAAGAGTTATAACAGGGTCCGTCTTTATGATAGGGCGTCCCTGACTCCAGGTGTCTGTAGGGTCAAATCCTGTGTATGTAGGATAAGGTGTAGGCTCCGGCTTTCCTAAAGGTCCCGGATTCTTTGATTCATATATGGTTACTCTCGTACCTAGTGAGCAGTTATCATATATCCACTTTGTGTCTGCTGCAGAGAGCCTTACACAGCCATGTGAAGCTGTTGAACCAAGCTTCTCAAATTGTCCCTTCATCAAAGTGCCTGCGTTTAACCTATAGTAGGGAATGGAATGAAAGAGTATCTGACCTACTATCCTTGTGGAGTACTGTCCCCACACATTGTATAAGAGCTGCCTCCAGCGGTATTTCACAGTGGTTCTGTAAGTACCTAGAGGAGTGAGGTTGCCTCCTGATGAGCACAGCATGGCTTTAACCGGCTTATATGAGCCATCTACCTGTCTTTTATATACAGTTACGGTGTTAGCAAGCCTGTTTACCTTGATATGATATTCTTCTGTAGCGGCCTTAGCTGGTAAGGTAAACATAAGAGAGCTGATTAGAATTGCAAAAATAAGCAAATAATTTATTAGTTTCTTTGTTTTCATAATGTCCTTTCTGTAACTTTTTGCCTAAATGGTATAAATTTTAGGTCAAAACTTGCCGATATAGTCATAGCGATAAAAATATTCGTTGTTAGTATAAAGTATAGGGACATAAAAGTAAACCCCATTTGATTCTCTAAGTGTAATATTTCCATAAGAATATTACAAAGATATCAGATAATTACAAAATAAAACCCTGTAATTCTAAATTTCTGTTAATATTTAATTGCTACTTTATATTGATTTTTGCACTAAAAGTCATTATAATAGAAGTAACTGGTTTTTTTTGCTTTTTAAAATCTGTAAGAAAAACTTAAGATTTATTAACAATTTTAATAGTATGTGTATAGGAGGTCAAACGTGATAGACGTTACAAAAATGAACGGTTTGGAGTTTACTATCAATGCTGACCTCATAGAGGTGATTGAGGAGGTTCCTGATACTGTTATTACCCTCACAACAGGGAAAAAAATCATGGTAAAGGAGAGCAGGCTTCAGATTAAAAGCCTCGTCAAGAACTATAAACGTGAGATTTTTACAGGGGCGATTTTGGATAAGGATCAGTAACCCTGTAATTTTGTGTGAAAGCTGCGATATAACCAATATACAAGTTAACATACTTGTATTATAACCACCCTATATGTAGGGAATAAACGAGAACGGAAGGTGACTGGCTTGGATATAGCTACTTTACTTGGACTTGTAATTTCGCTTGGACTTGTGCTTTTCTCAATTATGATGGACAATCCTGCGGCGATTATGGGATTCATCGATTTACCATCGGCACTCATTACCTTTGGTGGTGCTTTCATGATAGTTCTTGCTTCAAACAAGAACATAGGTGAATTTGTTTCCGGACTTAAGAGCTTTACTTTGGTTCTTAAGCCTGTAAGCTTTAATCAGTCTGAGGTAATTAAGGGAATTATCAATCTGTCTAATATTGCAAGAAAAGATGGTTTGCTTGCCCTTGAGGAAGCTTCTCAGAACATAGAAGATCCATTTCTTAAGAAGGGCATACTTCTTATAGTAGACGGTACAGACCCTGAGCTTGTAAGAGGTATTCTTGAGACTGAGATTTCCTGTATCGAAGAGAGGCATAAAAGCAAGTTCGGCTTTTGGGAGACTCTTGCAAGTATGGGACCTGCCTGGGGTATGATTGGTACTCTTATCGGTCTTGTAAACATGCTTGCTAACCTTTCAGATCCAAGTGCTATCGGTCCTGCGATGGCGATAGCGCTGATTACAACCTTCTACGGCTCCTTCCTTGCAAACTGGCTCTGCGCCCCTGTTACCAACAAGCTTAAATCAAACAGTGCAGAGGAGATTATGCTAAAGGGAATTATGGTTGAGGGCATATTATCCATTCAGGCGGGTGAGAACCCTAGAGTAATAGAGGAGAAACTGAAATCATTCTTAACACCTGCTGAACGTGAAGCATTCTCAGAAGGTGGTGGAGAGGAATAAAATATGGCAAGGAAGAAAAAACCGGAAGAGGCCAAGGCGGGCGCTCCCGAATGGATGGCAACCTTCTCTGACCTTATGAATCTGCTCTTATGTTTCTTCGTGCTTTTGTTCTCTATGAGTAGTACTGATACAGCCAAGTACAATGAAATTGTAGAGGCTATTACCTCCTCTTTCAGTATATTTTCGGGTGGTGGCTCCGCGCTTGACCAGGGTGTACTCGTATCAAGTGGAGTAAGCCAGCTCAATGAACTTGCTGAGTATTATTCTAATCTTGCAGTTGAAAATACTGCTGAAGAAGATGGAACAAAAGGCGGGAGTGGAAAGTCGGATTCGGAAAATACCAGTGAGAATAAACCGGAAAAAGATAATGTAAAAAAGGAAATCACTAAGGATGAGGTATTAAAGAAGTACGAGCAGGAAGTTAAAGAAGCCGCTGAAAAGAACTATGAAAAGGCATCTGAGGCTATCAACCAGTTTAAGCTAAATGATACAGTTCAGCTAAAGATGGATACTTCTTATAATTACATAGGACTTAGTATAGATGGATACTTTCTTTTTGATTCAGGACAGGCTGAACTTAAAAAGGGTGCTGACGTGGTACTTGACAAAGCAGCCGGCATCCTTAAGAAGTTTAAGGATACTGACATAGTAATTGAAGGACATACTGACAATGTTCCTCAGACTAATACAGTCAAGTTCAAGAATAACCTGTGGCTTTCAAGTGCCAGAGCGATGACTGTACTTGAGTATCTTACCAATGTGGAACATATGGACCCTAAGAGACTTTCTGCAAGCGGTAAGGGAGAATATGAGCCTATAGCTTCCAATAAGACACCTGAGGGAAGACAGAAGAACAGAAGAGTTGAAATAAAGATATATACTAAAGTTGCTGAATAAAAACTCTAAGGAGATTATTATGAAAAAGAACATGCTTACAATAGTGGCTATTGCTTTAAGCCTTATGAACCTCATACTAACTGCGGTTATTATGCTTTCGGTGGTTTCATCGGCTAAGGCTACCAACGCATTAGTATCAAACATAGCTTCTATTATTGATTTAGAGCTTGAGAATGATACCTCTAAGAACAAGGTATCTATAAGTGATATGGATGTAGTTACCTTTGATAAGTCCTTACAGATTAACCTTAAGGGCTCAGGAGACGGTAAAGACCATTATGCTGTTATCGACCAGATTTCTCTTTACCTGATTAAGACAGAGGATGACTACAAGACTATCTCAGAGAGCATGAAAAATGCAGACACTAAGTCAGGCTATGAGTCCACTATAGATGAGATTGTAAGTAACCAGTTCTCGCAGTATACTAAAGAAGAAGTGCAGAACAACAGAGAGGCTATAAAGGCTGCTGTACTTAAGGCTATTCAGGAGAAGTTCGGTACCCAGACTATGGCTGAAATTGCCTTTAAGAACCTGAGATTACAGTAATAAAACGTAAATGAATTAATTATAGGATGGTGAGGCTTAATGAGTGATATACTCTCGCAGGAAGAGATAGATAAGCTGCTGCGCGGAATTGAGAGCGGAGATGTAGACACGGATGACCTCAAGGAAACAGACGAGAAGGTGGTAAAGGACTATGACTTTGCAAGGCCGTCTAAGTTTTCAAAGGATCATTTACGTACCTTAGAGTCAATATTTGAGCACTATGGCAGGCTTCTCTCTGCCAATTTGCCGGCTTATCTAAGAAAGACTGTTCAGGTTGAGGTTAGAGGTTCTGAGGCCATTACATACCAGGAATTTCAGAACTCGCTTTCCAATCCTGTACTCTTAGCTATAATGAATCTATCGCCACTTAAGGGAAGCTGCATAATGGAGATGTCTAATAACCTTGGATACACCATTATTGACAGACTTTTGGGCGGAGAAGGTAATCCTATTGAAAAGACAAGAGATTTTTCTGAAATAGAAATAGTTGTAATTGAGAGAATCTTAAATATTTGTACAGGGTATTTACAGGAGCCTTGGCACAATGTTGTGGAGATAGACCCGAGGCTTATGCGTATAGAGACCAACTCACAGTACGCACAGATTATTTCACCTCAGGAAATGACGGCTCTTATTACTCTAAGTATCAAGATTGGTACTGTTGAAGGCTTTATGACCTTCTGCCTGCCTTTTACTTCTCTTGAAGAGGTAATGGATAAGCTAAATACTAAGTTCTGGTTCTCAGCTCTTCAGGAAAAGGATGACACCAACTATGGTGAGCAGATTGGAGAGATTATCGACAGAGCCCAGATACCTATCAGAGCAGTGCTTGGCAAGAGTGTTGTGTCTGTCAATGATTTTGTTAATCTACAACCGGGCGATGTGATAAGGCTTAACTCTAAGGTTGAAGATGAATTGGATGTGTTTGTAGGAAATATGAAGAAGTTTAAGGCACTGCCTGGAGCTTCATCAGGTGTATATGCACTTAGAATTACTAAAGTTATTAGGGAGGAAGAATAAGCCATGGACGGAATGCTTTCACAGGAAGAGATAAACGCGCTGCTAGGCGGTATGGGTGAAGATGGTGGTTCGGATTCTTCCGATACACAGGCAGGCGCAGGCAGTGTACCTTTATCAAGCGAGGAAAAGGATGCCATAGGAGAGATTTCTAATATTAGTATGGGTACAGCGGCAACTACGCTTTCTACCCTGCTTAACCAGAAGGTTCTTATAACTACTCCTAATGTATCTATTGCAAATTGGGAAGATATATCGCAGTCATATGACAGGCCTTGTGTATTTATTCAGATTTCATATATTGAAGGCCTTGATGGTAATAATATTCTTATTCTTAGAGAAAAGGATGTTAAGATAATCACAGATCTTATGATGGGTGGAAACGGAGAAGATGTAGATGGAACTGAGCTTTCTGAACTTCATCTATCTGCTATTTGTGAGGCTATGAATCAGATGATGGGCTCAGCTGCCACCTCTATTTCATCAGTACTTGAAAAGAAGGTTGATATCAGCCCTCCAACAGCGAGCCTCATAGATATGGACGGCTCTATAGATGAAGAGGGATTTGGTGATTTCCTTAAGGGAGAGTTTGTAAAGGTTTCATTCAGACTGGAGATAGGGACACTGATTGATAGTGAACTTATGCAGCTTTATCCTATAGATTTTGCAAAGGAGTTGTATAACAAATTTATGTCATCATCAGAATTAGACCAGCCTGCACCAGCAGCACCTACGCCAGCACCTGCACCGGCAGCGCCTACACCGGGACCTGCACCTGCTATGTCAGCACCTCCTCAGGGATATGCACAGCCTATGCAGCCTGCACAGCCGGTAAATGTAGCTCCTGCACAGTTCCAGGCTTTTGATAATACAATCAATCCTCTGATGCAGCAGGAAAATATAGGCCTCATTATGGATGTACCTCTTGAGGTAACTGTAGAGCTTGGAAGAACGAATAAGACCATTAAGGAAATTCTTGACTTCTCGCCGGGTACAATCATTGAGCTAAATAAGCTTGCCGGTGAAGCCATCGACCTCCTTGTAAACGGTAAATACGTGGCAAAGGGTGAGGTTGTAGTTATCGAGGATAACTTTGGTATAAGAATAACTGAAATAATCAAATAATATCTCCGTTAGATGTAGAGCTTATGGTAAGGTGTTTGCCTTATGATGACGCTTGCACACGCTTTTTATGGAGGATAAACATGGTTCTATCAAGAACGGCAGGTACATTAGGCAGCATTGCGCAAATATTCGGAATGCTTGTTGCATTTGCAGTGATAGTCGCTGCTGCCTACTATGTATCTAAGTATTTTAGCAAATATGCACTGAAAACCAGAGAAAATAGCAATATAAAGGTTGTTGAAACAAGCAGGGTTACTGCAGATAAGTATTTGCAGATTGTAGAAGTAGGCGGAAGATACTTCTTAATCGGAATAACCAAAACAAATATCAGCCTTATATCGGAAGTTGATGGAGACCGGATTAAGGCTAACTTACCTGTAGAAACTGAAAGGTTTTCTTTTAAGGAATTTTTGGACAGAGCTAAATCAAAAGAAAAATAAGAAAAGGCTGGTAATATGAGAGAACATCCTTTATGTACGAAAAAGTTTAATTTACTATATCTTGGGATTGTTTTAGTGCTTATATGTACCTCCCTTTTTTTTGTTACTCCGGCTTATGCGATAGACAACAGAACAGGGAATACAGTGGACAGAAGCTCCAATGACAACAATAGCTTTACTACAGGAACTTCTCCATACAATATAGGTATCAATCTCACAACAAATGGTGAACAGAGCGGACTGGCGGCTACGCTTAGGATAGTATTGGTTCTAACCGTACTGGGACTTGCGCCTTCTATCCTCATTCTGCTTACATCTTTTACGAGAATTCTCGTTGTACTTCATTTTGTGAGGTCTGCACTTACTACGCAGACTACTCCGCCCAATCAGGTACTTACAGGTCTTGCGTTATTTCTTACCTGGTTTATAATGTCGCCCATATTTATACAGATAAATACAGAGGCGCTTAAACCGCTTACAGACGGCAATATTACTTTCGAACAGGCTTACGAGATAGGAATAAAGCCTCTAAGAACCTTTATGTACAAGCAGACCAATACCAAGGATATAAGGCTCTTTCTTGATATAGCAGGGATAGAAGAAGTTAAGGATATGGATGAAATACCTACAAATGTGCTGATTCCCGCATTTATAATCAGTGAGCTTAGAGCTGCATTTATCATTGGTTTTTGCATATACATACCTTTCCTTGTTATAGACATGGTTGTGTCCTCTACACTTATGTCAATGGGTATGATGATGCTCCCGCCTACTACCATATCTATGCCTTTTAAGATTCTGCTTTTCATCATGGTAGACGGATGGGATCTGGTTATAGGCAATCTTGTTAAATCATTTGTTAAATAGAATAGGAGGCAGTTATGAGCGCAGATAAGGTCATAGATATTTCCAGAGAAACGGTTATGCTCATACTAAAGTTATCTGCACCTATGCTCCTTGCATCACTTGTGGTAGGTCTTATAATAAGCCTTATTCAGACGATTACATCCATACAGGAGCAGACACTTACCTTTGTACCAAAGCTTATTGTGACTATGCTTATGCTGGTACTTACAGGAGGATGGATGATGACAAGCCTTTCGGAGTTTACTACTGAGCTTTTCTCAGGCTTTGGTGACTACATATATGAGTCAACAGGCTTTATAGGGTACATAGTAACATTACTGTAAACATAACATATAGAAAGTTTGGGGATGAAAATGCAACTGCAGTTTACTGTTGAGAATTTAGAATATTTTTTATTCATAGTTACTCGTGTATCTGCATTTGTGTTTACAGCTCCATTTTTTAGTTTTGGCAGTATTCCAAGGCAGTTTAAGATAGCGTTTACGCTTATTTTCTCTACCTTGCTCTACCTTACTCTTCCCAGTGTGCCTGTCACCTATCCCGGGGTTATAGGGTTTTCGCTTATGGTTATGTCTGAGGCCTTGGCAGGGGCGTTGCTTGGGTATTTTACCAACATAGTTATGACCATACTTAACTTTACAGGCAGACTCATAGATATGGAAATAGGCTTTGCCATGGTTACCATGTATGACCCTGTATTCAAGGTAGATACATCTGTTACAGGAAATCTCTACAATTATTTTGTGATTATCCTTCTTCTGGTAAATGATTTTCATCATTACTTCTTAAAGGCTTTTGTGGATGCCTTTAAGGTAGTTCCTATTGGAAGGGCTGTAATAAGTGCCAATACAGTAAACGTAATAACTTATTTCCTGGGCAATTATTTTATGATAGCAATGAGACTGATGCTGCCGATATATGCCACAATGCTCTTAGTAAATGTGGTGCTTGGTGTTATGGCTAAGGTGGCACCGCAGATGAATATGTTCGTTGTGGGCATTCAGCTTAAACTTCTTGGAGGACTTGTGGTTATGATACTTATGATGTCTATGCTTCCCGGAGTGGCAAATTATATTACCAAAGAAATGCAGGATGTATTCCTAAGGGCGGTGGAGGCGCTTAAATCATAGTGATTTTTTGGGTTAAAGATTGCAAAGATGATAGAAATACTATACAATTAAGGGATAGGAGATTTGCATATAACCTCCAGTTTTTTGGTGAGGGAGGAGATAAGACAGAGAAGGCAACTCCTAAGAAGTTAGATGATGCCAGAAAAGAAGGGCGTGTTGCCAGAAGTTCTGATTTGATAAATGGCTTTATGCTTTTACTTATGTTCTTTGTGCTAAAGCTCTTTGGAGGCATTATGGCTAATCTTTTCCTTGACAGCTTTGTCAAGTATTATAACAAGGCCTCTGATATATCGATGGAAGTATTTGATGTGAGACAGGCTGTGAATCTTAGCAATGAGATTGTTTTAGATATAGTTATTGCAAGCCTGCCTGTACTTATAGGAAGCTTTGTGGTTGCTCTTGTGGGCAACATAGTTCAGGTCGGTTGGAAGGTAACGGGCAAGCCCCTAAAGCCCAAACTTGACAGGTTAAACCCCATAGGTGGGCTTAAGAGGATGTTCTCTCAGGAAAAGGTTGTAGAACTTATCAAATCCATACTTAAGGTACTTGCTATTGCTCTTGTTGCATATAATGAAGTTAAAGACAGATGGAAGTTCATCCT
This sequence comes from Catonella sp., assembly GCF_057250765.1. Classification (NCBI taxonomy): domain Bacteria; kingdom Bacillati; phylum Bacillota; class Clostridia; order Lachnospirales; family Lachnospiraceae; genus Catonella; species Catonella sp. The sequence continues at coordinate 18,857 of NZ_DBHIEC010000008.1, read as the reverse complement.
CAATCTCTATGACTTCGAATTTATGCAGGCAATACTTAATATTTTTGATATTGTTTTGGATGTAGGCATCAAAATCAGCGTCATCTTTGTTGTCATAGGACTTGCGGATTTTGGCTATCAGAAGTGGAAACACTTACACGATTTGAGGATGAGTAAGCAGGAAGTTAAAGATGAAATGAAGCAGAGCGAAGGTGATCCTCAGATTAAAGGCCAGATTAGGCAGAAGATGAGAGAGGGAGCCAGAAGAAGGATGATGCAGGATCTTCCTAAGGCGGATGTGGTTATTACTAACCCTACTCATTTTGCTGTAGCAGTCAAATACGATAAGGAGACGGCAGAGGCCCCTTATGTACTTGCAAAGGGTGCTGACTATGTTGCGGCAAATATCAAAGAGATAGCAAAGCAGAACAACATAGAAATAGTTGAGAATAAGCCACTTGCCCGTATGCTTTATTACAACGTGGAAATCGGTGACCAGATACCGCCTGAGCTGTATCAGATGGTTGCGGAGGTACTGGCTTATGTATATAGTGTTAAAAATAAAGAAATACTTATAAGTTAATAATTATTCTTAGATTATAAAGAGAGGAGGGGTGTCTACATGGGAAATAAAGCCGGTTTTGGTATCGGTGGCTTCGTGCTCCTTTCAGTTGTTATGTTTATTATTCCCATTCCAAGTGTGCTTTTGGATGTTTTGTTGGCAGTCAACCTTTCGTTAGCGATGATAGTGCTTTTCAATGCAATGTTTTCAAAAGAAGCTTTGGACATGTCAAGCTTCCCTACAATTTTACTTTTTACTACAATATTTAGAATATCGCTTAATATTTCTTCTACAAGGCTCATTCTCCGTACAGGAGATCCGGGAAACGTAGTTAGGACCTTCGGACAGTTCGTAGGTGGAGGAGATCTTATAGTAGGTATCATTGTATTCTTCATCCTTGTTTTGGTACAGTTTATAGTAATCAACCAGGGTTCTGAACGAGTAGCTGAGGTTTCAGCGAGATTTACACTCGATGCTATGCCCGGTAAGCAGATGGCTATAGATGCTGACCTGAATACAGGTGCTCTTACAGATGAACAGGCAAAGGAAAAAAGACAGAAGATTCAGGATGAAGCTTCTTTCTTCGGCTCAATGGATGGTGCGAGTAAGTACGTAAAGGGAGATGCTATTGCGGGTCTTATTATCTCTGTAATCAACTTTGCGGGAGGTATTGCCCTAGGTGTGCTGCAGAGAGGAATGGATGTAAATACAGCCCTTAGTACATATTCCATACTTACAATCGGTGATGGTCTGGTATCTCAGATTCCTTCCCTCCTTATTTCTCTGGCAACAGGTGTACTGGTAACGAAGGTAAGTAAAGAGGCAGACCTTGGAGATATCCTTGTTAAGCAGTTGTTCTCCATACCAAGAGTGCTTTTCCTGGTTGGAGGAGCGATGATATTCTTTGGTGTGGCTACACCTCTTTCAACGGTTATCTTTGTTCCTATGGGACTAGCCTTCCTGCTATCAGGTTGGAGGATGTCAAAGAACCTTGGAGAAGAAGAAATCGAATCTGAGGTTATTGCAGAAGAAGAGGCTGCAGAAGAAGTCAGAAAACCTGAAAATGTTAACTCACTCCTTCAGGTAGACTCTATAGAGTTAGAGTTTGGATACGGTATCATACCTCTTGCTGATGTAAATCAGGGGGGAGACCTCCTTGACAGAGTAGTAATGATTAGAAGGCAGATAGCTATAGAACTTGGCTGTATAGTTCCTATCATAAGGCTTAGAGATAATATCCAGCTAAATCCCAATCAGTATGTAATTAAGATAAAGGGAGTTCCTGTAAGTGAAGGAGAGATACTCTTTGACCACTACATGGCGATGAACCCCGGATATGTAGAAGAGGAAATCACAGGTATTCCTACCTTTGAGCCTTCCTTTAACCTTCCTGCCATCTGGATAACTGAGTCTCAGCGTGAAAGGGCAGAAACCCTTGGATACACGGTAGTTGACCCACCGTCTATCATAGCTACTCACATTACTGAGATTGTAAGAAGACATATCTGGGAGCTTCTTACAAGGCAGGATGTACAGAATCTTATTGACAACATAAAGGATAAGGACCAGGCTCTTATATCAGAACTTGTGCCTAAACTCCTTAGTGTGGGCGAGATTCAGAAGGTACTCCAAAATCTCCTAAGAGAGAGTATATCGATAAGGGATTTGGTAACTATACTCGAAACCCTTGCGGACTACGCAACAACTACCCACGATACAGATGTGCTTACGGAGTATGTAAGGCAGGGGCTTAAGAGGGCCATATCCAATAAGTATTTTCCTCCTAATGAGACTACCAGTGTAGTAACACTTGATCCAAAGATTGAACAGGAGATTATGAATTCTGTAAAACAGACCGAGCAGGGGGCATATCTTACCATAGACCCTGCTGTTGCACAGAATATAATGGATTCACTTAAGATAGAAATAGACAAGCTCGACAAATTAGGAAAGGTTCCGATAGTAATGACCTCACCAATAGTAAGGATGTACTTCAAGAAGCTGACCATGGACTATTTTGCTGATCTGATAGTGCTTTCTTACAATGAGGTAGAATCTAACGTTGAATTACAATCGGTAGGTATGGTAACTATATGATAATTAAAAAATTTAAGGCGGAAACTGAGAAAGATGCTATCCTTTTGGCAAAAGAAGAACTTGGCGGAGATGCAGTTGTAATGAATATCAAAACTACAACACCAAAGGGATTTTTTAGGTTCTTACGTAAACCATATGTGGAGGTTACGGCTGCAATTGATGAGAACATCGAAAGTAAGCCTAAAACTGAACCTGTTACCGAAGGGGCTGTTCCTAAGCCTGCTCTAAAGCCTGTTCCTCCTGTAGCAAATGAGGTATCTGCTATAGAGAAGAAGCTAAACGACCTTCAGGGACTTCTTGAAAAGCAGTTAAATGATTCCAAAATCAAAGAAATAAGAGATGGTTCAAAGGCGGCAGAAGCTGTGGTAAAACCGTCTGAAATAATAGGTGATTTTTCGGACAGCCTTGAGGCAGACGTTCATGCTGAAGCCGCTCAGGCAGACAAGAATCAGGATAAGAAGGAAAGCAAGCTTAATGCCTGTATGCAGCTCATATACAAGCAGCTTTTAAGCAATGAAGTAGATGAAAAGTATGTGAATGAAATAACAGGTGAAATAGAGAATTCAATTAAGAAGGATGCACAGCTTGACCGCATTCTTGGTGCTGTATATCAGAAGCTTGTCCTTAAGCTTGGACAGCCTAGCCTCATAGAAGCTGCTCCCGGTAAGACTAAGTATGTATTCTTCCTTGGTCCTACAGGAGTAGGGAAAACTACTACCATAGCTAAGATTGCTTCTAGTTTTAAGATTAAAGAAAAGAGAAATATAGGTCTTCTTACCGCCGATACCTACAGGATAGCTGCAGTGGAACAGCTAAGAACCTATGCTAATATACTTGGTATACCGCTAAGTGTGGTATATTCTGCTTCTGAGATACAAGAAGCAAGGAAAGACCTTGATAGATACGAGATTGTTCTTGTGGATACAGCAGGAAGGTCGGATAAAAATATAGAGCAGATTGATGAACTTAAGAGGCTCATTAGTACTGTTCCAGAAGAAGACAGGGAAGTATATCTGGTGCTATCAGCCACAACCAAGTACGGAGACTTGATGCGGATTGCTGAGACCTATAAGGAGGTAGCAGATTATAAGCTCATTTTTACAAAGGTAGATGAGACTGGGACTATAGGAAATATTTACAACATTCTGATGCAGACGGGTGCGAGCCTTTCTTATGTGACATTTGGTCAGAATGTTCCGGATGACATAAGCGCAGCGGATACACAGGCAATTGCAAAACAATTGTTATCATAAATTGTAACTATAAAGAGAATGGGAATAATATGGATCAGGCACAAAATCTTAGAAATATAATTAAAGCTGAAAATGCTGTCCCTGTGCTATCCAGGGTAATAACCATAACCAGTGGTAAAGGTGGAGTAGGTAAGTCAAACCTCGCAATTAACCTTGCTATTTCACTTAGCAGACTGGGTAAGAAGGTGGTAGTGTTGGATGCTGATTTTGGTCTTGCCAACATTGAAGTAATGCTTGGTATAAGACCACAGTACAATCTTTCTGACCTTATGTTCAGAGGAAAGTCTCTCTCAGAGATTATAACGAAGGGGCCGGAAAATGTGGGCTTTATATCAGGAGGCTCGGGCATAAGAGAGATGACTAATCTGACCAAAGATCAGCTTGCCAATCTCTCTGCAAGGCTTTCTGAGCTTGACAGACAGGCAGACGTAGTGATAATCGATACAGGTGCAGGAATTTCAGAAAATGTAATGGAATTTGTAATGTCAAGTGCAGAGGTTCTTCTGGTTGCAACACCTGAACCTACATCTATAACTGATGCCTATGCATTATTAAAGACACTTGACCGTCAGCCTGAGTTTACAAGAGAGCATTGTCATATAAAGCTTATTGCCAACAAGGTAAATGATGATCAAAGTGGTAAGGAATTATTTGAGAAGCTAAGCGTGGTGGCGGACAAGTTTCTAAATATTTCCTTAGAGTACATGGGGGCTGTACCAACGGATAGCAACATCAATAAGGCTGTGATGAAGCAACAGCCTCTGTCTATTGCATTTCCTAAATCACAGGCTTCAAGAGCAATAGATGATATAGCAAAGCTTATAATAGATCCTAAGGGAGAGACTGTTAATAAGTCAAAGAGGAGAGGGCTTGCGGGGATATTTACGGAGACTTTGAGAAGAACATTAAACAGATAAAGAAAGGGCGTAGTTAATATATGGCAACTTATTCTGTTTCTATAGGAGATAAAGTTGATATAGTTCGTCAGGCTTATGTAAGCAAGGATACAGATGAATTTGATACTCTAAGCAGCAAGGTAATAGATGTGATTGATGAAATTACATTCAAGCTTACCATGCCTATGAATAAAACAGTAACCATACCTCTTGAAGAGGGTGAAGAAAGTTATATGTATTTTTATACTGCTTTTGGTATTTTGGCGGCAAGGACGATTGTTACTGAGAGATTTTTTGAGGGCAGTATTGCCGTAATGATTATAAAACTTGTTACAGAGCTCGAAAAGAGCCAGAGAAGGCAGTTTTACAGGCTTCAGTGCTCGATAGGAGCCAGATATCATATACTTACTGAAGATGAAAAACAGGGACTTAGCGATTTTATTGGCGAAAGCAGGTTAATTCAGGAGAATAAAAGCCGATATATAGATTTGGTAGCAGGTAATACCTATCTTTGGGAAGATTGTATCGTAATCGACCTGAGTGGGGGCGGAGTGAAGTTTCTGTCAGATAAGGAGATACCTAAAAATGAGCTTGTCATTCTTGGTATTGAATTTAACGTTGGAGACGATTCAAAAGAACAGTATTTTCTTATGAACGTCATTGGTTCATTTAGAAAATTGTCGGATTCATCGCCTACTAAATACGAAATCAGAACCAAGTTTATGGGGATGAGGGAGATATCGAGGGATACAATAGTTAGGTTTGTATTCGAAGAAGAACGTAGAAACAGGCGTAAAGAGCTGTTATAAAAGGCCTTTGATGCCCGTTTGTAATTAAGAGGTGTATTGAAAATGAAAAAAATTTTGATAATTGATGACTCTGCACTCATAAGAAGGGTACTATCTGATATAATAAAATCCGATAAGAGATTTCAGGTTAAAGATATTGCTCGTGATGGCCTGGAAGGATTGAACCTGCTTCTTACTAACAAGGGAAACTATGATGCGGTAATCTTAGATATCAATATGCCTAAGATGAACGGGCTTGAGTTACTGGCGGAGCTGGTAAGGGTAAAAAATAAAATTCCCGTAATTGTAGTGAGTACTCTTGTAAAAGAAGGAGCATCTGAAACTATCAAGGCTTTGGAATTAGGTGCGTTTGACTTTGTTCTCAAACCTGACAGCTATGCTAAGGTAAGGGAAGAAGTATTTAAGAACAATCTAATCGATAGTCTTGAAGCAGCGACAAAGGCTTTGCCTCTCACAGACAAGGATGCTAATGCATCTGATAAGATGAAGGCTGTTAAAGTGGCTAAAGAATTTGTCTATCCTAAAAGGTTAGGTGCAGGAAACGGAAAGACGCTTATTGCTCTTGCCTGTTCAACTGGTGGTCCTAAAGCACTTCAGACTCTGATTCCTTTGCTTCCGCATAAAATAGGTGCGTCGATGCTGATAGTACAGCATATGCCGGAAGGCTTTACAAAAACTCTGGCGGACAGACTTCAGGAATCAAGTATGGTAAATGTAAAAGAAGCTGATGATGGCGACAGGCTAATGGAAAATCAGCTCTACATTGCAAAGGGAGGATATCAGCTTAGAATTAAAGAACAGTCAGGCGAAAGCTTTATTTCTCTTGAAAAAGATCCTCCAAGAGGAGGCCTAAGACCTTGTGCCGACATCATGTATGAATCCCTTATGGGAAGTGCGTATGACAAGATTGTCTGTGTGGTACTAACCGGGATGGGAGCAGATGGAACAGCCGGAATCAAACAATTGAAACAAACTAACAATGTTTATGTTATAGCCCAGGATGAGCCGACATGTACAGTGTACGGCATGCCAAGGATGGTAGCTGAAGCGGGACTTGTAGATGAAGTTCTGCCATTAGATCAGATTGCCGATGCTATAGTAAAAGCGACGGGGGTACATTAAATGGATACAAGTCAATATTTGGATATTTTCGTAGACGAAACTAAGGAACATATTCAGGTTTTAAGCGATCAGATTATGGTTCTTGAAAAAGAGCCGGACAACAGCGATGCAATTGCAGAAATATTCCGTTCCGCACATTCCTTAAAAGGTATGGCAGGAACCATGGGATTTAAGAGAATGCAGCGCCTTACACACGATATGGAGAACGTGTTCTCCGCAGTTCGTGAAGGAAAAATGAAGGTTAACGACAGCCTCGTAGATACTCTTTTTAGAGGTCTTGATGCTATTCAGGAATATCTTGATTTGATTCAGGAAACTTCTGATGAGGGAGATAATGACAACGAGGCAATTATAAATGAACTCAATCATTTCTTAAATGGTGGAGGCGGCGAAGCGCCTGCGGCTCCTGCAGCAACCTCTACACCTGCTGCAACGGCCTCAGCAGCTGCCACAGCTACTGAAGAGTCAGCAGAGACAAATGCCAAGGCAAAATTTCATGATATCAAATTATCTGAAGTTGAGGAGCATGCTATAAAGAAAGCATTTGATGACAATATGAATGTGTTCGGTGCTACCGTGTATATTCAGGAGTCTTGTCTTCTAAAGGCTGCAAGAGCTTTCCTTGTGTTTAAGGCTCTTGAAGAAATAGGTGAGGTTATTATATCCAGTCCTGCTGTTCAGGAAATTGAAGATGAAAAATTTGATTTTGACTTCAGTCTTATCTTCTTAACAAAGGAGACTGAGAATGAAGTTAGGGCAGCTATACAGAACGTTTCAGAAATCGAAGATGTTGTGATTGAGACTATTGATGAGCCTAAGGCTGACGAACCTAAAAAGGCTGATGAGCCTAAGAAGGAAGAGGTTCCTAAGTCTGCCGCACCTGCTGCAGCAGCTACAGCCGCAGCACCTGCTGCAAAGCAGGATGCAAGCAAGGCTAAGGGAAAAGGAAAGCCTGTAGTCAGCCGTTCAGTCCGTGTGGATATTGAGAAGCTTGACAGCCTTATGAATCAGGTGAGTGAGCTTATTATCGCTAAGAACGGTCTTGTCTCAATGAGCGCAACTGATAAGAGAGACAGCGGTGATATGTCTGCATTTAATGAGCAGATTGAATATCTTGGAACTGTTACCACCAATCTTCATGAGACTGTTATGAAGGTGAGGATGGTACCTATTGAAAGTACAGTTCAGAAGTTCCCACGTATGATCAGAGACCTTTCAAAGAAGCTTGACAAGAAGATGGAACTCTACATGACAGGTGAGGATACTGAGCTTGATAGAACTGTTGTAGATGAGATTGGTGATCCTCTTATGCACCTTCTTCGTAACTCAGCAGACCACGGTCTTGAGTCAAATGAGGAGAGAGTGCGTCTTGGTAAGCCTGAGGTAGGATCAATCTTCCTCGATGCTTATCAGGAAGGAAACAACGTAGTTATAGAAGTACGTGATGATGGTGCAGGTATCAATGTAGAAAAAGTTAAGAAAAAGATGGTTGAAAGAGGACTTGTTCCTGCTGACCAGATTGATACAATAACAGATAAAGAAGCTATAGCTACATTATTCTCACCTAGCTTCTCTACTGCGGATAAGGTAAGTGATGTGTCAGGACGAGGAGTTGGTCTTGATGTTGTTAAGACTAACATTGAATCCCTTGGCGGTACCATTGAGTGTAAGACAGAGCGTGGAGCAGGAAGCAGTTTTACTATCAGACTTCCACTTACACTTGCTATTGTTCAGGCGCTTATGGTAGAGCTTGGCACTGAGAAGTATGCTATACCTCTTGGAAGTATTCAGACAATAGAAGAAGTTACAAAGGACGATATAAAGTACGTTCAGTCTAAAGAGGTAATCAGCCTTCGTGGTACTGTTATCCCTCTTATCAGGCTTGATACACTTCTTGATGTTCCGGAGAGAGAGGCTAATAACGACAATATTGTGATAGTAATTGTAAGAAAGGCTGACAAGCTTGCAGGTCTTGTAGTTGACGGCCTTATAGGACAGCAGGAAATCGTTATCAAGTCAATTGGAAAATACATCAGCACTCCTAAGCTTATAAGTGGCTCTACCATACTTGGTGATGGTGAAGTTGCACTTATCTTGGATGCAAATGTATTACTTTAGTCCGGATGAAAGGGGTATAAACTCATGGATAAAAGAAGTTTAGAGGTAGAAGCTAAACAGTATATAGTTACAAAGCTAGGAACAGAGCAGTATGGAATAGATATTAGTTTTGTAGATAACATTGTAAGAATGACTAGGATTACAAGGGTACCTAAGTCACAGCCTTATTTCAAGGGGATCATCAACCTTAGAGGTGAAGTAATCCCTGTTATGAGCCTTAGGCTTAAATTTGGACTCTCTGATGATGAATTTACAAATGCTACAAGAATCATTATAATAAAGCTTGAAGAGCTGGGCGGCTCAATCGGCATCCTTGTTGATGAGGTAAAAGAGGTAGTAACCATTGCTGATGATTCGATTGAAAAGCCTTCTAACAGCAATAACAGCGAGAAAGCCAAGTACCTTATAGGCGTTGGAAGAGCTCATGATGCACTTATTTCTTTACTTAACATGCAGAATGTCATCATAGAAAAGGATAAGGAAAAGGATAAAGAAAAGGATAAGGAATTGGCATAATTTTGGAGGTACCAGGGTGGCAAATTTTGATTTAAATAATGTTGAAGGAATGCAGTTTGATGTCCTTAGAGAGCTTGGTAATATAGGAGCAGGTAACGCTACTACAGCCCTTTCAAGCATGCTAAATACAAAAGTAGATATGAATGTTCCTAAGGTAGACCTTCTTAGCTTTGAAGAGCTGCACGAAATAATGGGCGGGGCTGAGACAATAGTAGTTGGTATTCTTGTCACACTTGACGAGGATATTGACGGAATGATGATGTTTATGATGAAAACAAAATCAGCCTTTGGACTGGTGGACATTCTCTTTGGAAGGCCTGTAGGTACCACACCTGAGGATGCAGAGCTTGATGAAATGTCATTATCTGCTCTTAAGGAGCTTGGTAACATTATCTCTGGTGCCTACATATCGTCATTGTCCTCAATGACACAGTTAAAAATAAATCAGTCAATTCCATACTTGTCCATTGATATGGCAGGTGCTATACTAAGTGTACCGGCTATTGAATTTGGCAAGCTTGGTGACAAGGCATTGTTGATTGAATCCCAGTTTATGGAGGATGATAACGATGTTACAGGTTATTTTATCCTTACACCTACTTTGGATTCGTACAATAAGATATTGACATCTCTTGGTTTGTGATTCTAATACAATAAAAGTTTGGGAGAGCCACAGGCAGTTTACAGGCTGCCTGTGGATTAGGTTTATTATGGAAAAAATGATAAAAGTCGGAATGGGAGACCTTAAAGTTTGTAAGGCTCCGGATAACCTCACAACGCTGGGACTGGGTTCCTGTGTTGGGGCTGTTGTATATGATAAGACCACTAAAGTCAGTGGTATGTTACATTGTATGCTTCCTGACAGTACAAAAATAGCCAATAATAGCAATATTGCCAAATTTGCAGATACAGGGCTTGACGAACTATTGAAACAAATGTTATCCTTAGGTGCAAGGAAATCTTCTATGATTGCAAAAATAGCTGGAGGAGCTCAGATGTTTGCTTTTTCAAACTCCAATGACATGCTTAGAGTAGGAGATAGAAATGTTGAGGCAGTTAAGGCCAAGTTAAAAGCTCTTGGAATACCTATTGTTGCTTCTGATACCGGTTTGAATTATGGAAGAACGATTGAGTTTTACTCATCAACCGGAGTTCTTTTGATAAAAGCTGTGGGTAAGGGAAGTAAAGAGATATGAAATACAGATATTTACCTGCTACAATTATGTTGTCAGCAGGTGCTATTACGATATTTATATGTATGTATAACAGATACGAAACCCTGCGTAGTCTTGAAATATTATTAGCTGTACTCATAATATTTTTGATTATCGGAAGTCTTACAAAGAAGGCTCTTATTAAGATAATTAATATGGAGAATGAGAATGCGGCAAATGCGAATGCAAATGCCAAAGAACAGGCTGAGATGGAAGAAAACAAAGAAGAAGAGAAGGCTGATAACGAAGACGAAGGTAATCAAGCGAACTAAAATAAGCATATAGAGGAGAGAGTTGTTTATGGCAGATGAAAAAGTTGGGATGAAGTTATGGGAGCAATATGCCAAAAAACCGACTCAGGAAATAAGGGAAAAACTTATTGTTGAATATGCAAACTTAGTTAAAATTATAGCAGGACGTATGTCTATGTATCTCGGCTACAATGTAGAGTATGATGACTTGGTGGGATATGGCGTTTTTGGGCTTATAGATGCAATAGATAAGTTTGACTATGTAAAAGGAGTCAAATTTGAGACATATGCCAGCCTGAGAATTAAGGGTGCAATTCTTGACCAGATTAGGAAGATGGACTGGATTCCCAGAACTACCCGCCAGCGTCAGAAAAAGTTAGAGGCTGCTGAGCGCGCTATCGAAGAGAGATATGGTAGAATGGCTACTGATGAGGAGATAGCTGAGGAGCTTGGTATATCTGTCGAGGAGTATATGAATTGGCAGAGTCAGGTAGGAATGTCGGGTGTTATATCGCTTGATGACTACCTTGAACAGGGTAGCGATTTGGTTGCCGACAATTCAGGCAGCAAGCTTGGAATATCAAGCTATGTACAGCCTGAGGAGGCTGTGGAAAAGGAAGAGCTTAAAGAATCTCTGGCGACTGCAATAGAAGGGCTAACTGAGAAAGAACAAAAGGTTATTGCCCTTTATTACTATGAGGAGCTTACCCTAAAAGAAATAAGCCAGGTGCTTTCCGTATCTGAGTCAAGAGTATCTCAGCTACATACTAAGGCACTTACTAAGCTTAAGGATAAGCTTGGCGATTACATGGATATTTTTACAAGAGCAATGTAAAGACGGTTATTCACAAAATATCCTGTAGTATACAGGCATTAACCACATACTTAGGATTATAGATGGATTACACGGGGAATATTACAGGGAGTGGGTATATGGTTTATAAGAATGCTTTTTTTCAGATGCTTATTAAGGATGCGGTATATATCAAGTATTTTCCGCCCCGTGAGGGTGGAGCACCGCTAAATCTTGATGAATTGGCAAGCTATCTTGGTTCTCATAGCATTGAGATGGACTATAAAGAATTTTCAAAGGCAGTACAGGAGGCTAAGGAGCCGTTTATATTTAAGACAAATACCGAAAAGACTTATCCCGAGGCTGAGAAGATGATAGTCGATATCTCAGATGACGGAATGAAGGCTGTATGCAGGTTTATACCACCTTCAACAGGTGGAAGAATTATGCATAAGGAGGATTTGTTAAAGGACCTTGAGTTTAACGGAGTTAAATTTGGTATAATTGAATCTGCAGTAGACAGCTATATGAACAATAAGCAGTACTGTACAGATTATATTATGGCAAGAGGTAAAGAGCCTATAGACGGACATGATGCCAAGATTATTTATAAATTCAATACCGACTTGCAGGCAAAGCCAAAGGAAAAAGAGGATGGCTCTGTAGACTTCTTTGACCTTGATATCATTGCAAGCGTGGAAGCCGGTGATGAGCTTGCAGAGCTTATCAAAGAAGATGAAGGTACACCGGGGACCGATGTTAGAGGAAGGCTTATTAAGCCATCCAAGGTGGAAAAGCTTGTGCTCAAATATGGTAAAGATATAACCTTATCTGAGGATGGACTTCACCTTATAAGCAATATTTCTGGACACGCAATACTTGATAACGAGAAAAGAGTCAAGGTATCCAATATCTTCGTGGTAAAGGAAGACGTGGACTTATCTACAGGTGATATTAACTATGACGGCAATGTAGAGGTGAAGGGCAATGTCATAAACGGACTGAGGATTAATGCTACCGGAGATGTTGTTATAGGCGGAACTGCCGAAGGCGTTGAGATAGTAGCCGGAGGTAAGATTATACTCAAGCGCGGTATCCGTGGGATGGGCAAGGGAATACTTAAGTCCGGCGGCAATATCGTGGCTAAGTTCCTAGAGAATACCACTGTGAATTCCGGTGGCTATGTGATGGCTGATGCCATTATACATAGCGATGTATCCGCTAAAGGAGATGTTATAGTAAATAGCAAGAAGGGCTATGTAAATGGCGGAACGATAAGGTCAGAGACATTAATCAGAGTTAAAAACGCAGGTTCTGAAATGGGGACTAAGACCAACATGGAAGTGGGTGTGGATCCGACTTTGCTGGTTAAGTTTAAGACCTTGCAAAATAAAATCGAAGAAACAGTCCGGAGAATGGACGTATCAAGTAAGTCAATTGATCTATATAGGAGAAAGCTTCAAAGTGATGGCAAGCTCCCTCCTGACAAGCTGGCTCAGTTTAAGATTCTTGCAATGGAATATAAAAAGGATAGTGAAGATATTGTAACCATGCAGGAAGAATTTGCTGCAGTGCAGGAAGAAATCAACACACAGGATGGCGGTGTCATAGAAGTAGGCAACTTGGTATATCCCGGAGTGAAGGTAGTTGTTGTAGATGCCACCCTTTATGTGAGGGAAATTGTTAAGAACGTTAGATTTGTCAGGGATGGGGCTGACGTTATAGCAAGGCATATGTACTAGGATAGTGAGGTGTAGCTTATGCCTATTCAAAATATTGATAATTATCTTATGCCTAACCGTAGTCAGGAGGTATCAATACATAGAACTGCAGAGGAGAATAGGATACCTGCGGAACAAAGGTTTTTAACTCATGAAGTGAATGCTCAGGCTGACAGAAAGCTTACAAGAACCAATGAAGCGGATAATGCAGCACTTAGAGACTATGGTTTTGATCCCAGAGAAAAGGGTAAAAACGAATACTACGGAGACAAGGATAAGAAAAAGAGAAAAAAGAACAACGAAGATGATGATGAATATTTTTCTGAAGTAATGGATAAGATGATTGAAACTTCCGGAAGGACAATAGACATAAAATTGTAAGTGAGGGTTTATGGATATTATAGTAATGATATGTCTTATAATTGGAGTGGCCTGCATAGGTGCCAGTTTCTTTATTAAAGAAAAGGCCGACATTGATAATCACGAGAAAGAAAAGATTGCGGAAGAAATACGCGGGAGGGCACTTAGTGAAGACAGCGTTAAAAAGGTGATGACGCGCGTTGAGAAGGGCTTTTCTGATAAGCTTTCAGCTATATCTGAGGATAAGCTTGGCGGTTTTGCTGACAAGATGTCTGAAATAGCCAACGATAAGATGCTTGCAATCAATGACATGAGCGGACAGCTTATTGAGAAGATTGAGCAGAACCATAAGGAAGTGATATTCCTTTATGATATGCTAAATGAAAAGAGTGATTACCTTAAGGACTTTTCTGCTAAGATTGACGGCTTAAGACACGAGCTTGAGAGAGAAGAGGAACGGATTAAAGCACTTAACAACGATATTGATGATAAGTTGGTTAAGGTCAAAGAGGTAAGGCAGACTGTGATAGCAAAGCCGGGGAATCCGGTGGCAGCAAAACAGGAGAAATCCCAAAGAGTGCCTACCGGTATTGAACAGGCAAAGGCAGCCAATAAGCCTGCTGAAATCCCTGCTCAGGCTAAGAATCTCGTAAAGATGCAAAAGAAAGAGGTAGAGGACATTCCGTCTGATATAAATGATATCTTTGACGCAGATGAGAGGGACATTTTTAAGGATGCGGAGGTTCCTGAGATTACCGAAGAAATTGATGAGATTGACCTTAGTCCTGAACTTACTGAGGAACTATCCACCAATGATAAGATATTAAAAATGCATTCTGAAGGGAAATCTGTAATGGAAATATCCAAGGAATTAGGTATGGGACAGGGAGAAGTGCAGCTTATACTTGGATTATACGGTAAGTAATGGAGGAAGCATAGGTGAAGTTAAAATATATGCTAAGAGGAATAGGGCTTGGTGCTATTTTAATGGCTGCTATTATGTATTTTGTATATGGGAAGTCTAATAAGGCTCTTAGTGATGATGAAATCAAGACAAAAGCCAGAGAGCTTGGTATGATGACGGTAAGCGAGTTTCAGGAGAAGGAGCTTAATTCGCTGAAAGATAAGATGCCTAATCTCTCTGATATCAAGGTAGATGAAAATGCATCAAAGGTTGAAGGCAGTACATCTAAGACAGAAGATAAAGTGCCAAACACGTCTTCAACAATAAGCAATACACCCAGTGAAGAAAGTGGAGAAACCGGGCAAACCTCAGATGAAGGAAATAAGACCACAGAAGAAGGAACTGCCACAGGAGATAATACCGGCAATGCCGAAACCACAGATACCAAAGCAGAGCCTTCCAAGGAAGGAACAGCACAAGCAGGAACTGCCACAGCCGGAAACTCCACAGATAGTGAGGCCAAAACCTCAGATACCCAAAACAGTAACACCGAGACCGGAAAGTCCAAGCCCGGGGACACCAAAAATAAAAAGGTAACTAAAAAGGCTAAACCAAAGCCAAAGCAGGTTGAAGAAGCACCTAAACCAAGTGTGGCATATGGCAAGGTAAGCTTTACGGTTTCTGTAGGTATGACATCTGAGAGAGTGGCGGCTTCACTTAAGGCATTGGGCATCATAGATGACAGCGCAAAGTTCAACAGATTTCTTGTAAGCAATGGCTATGCATCAAGGATAAAGGTCGGAACCGTTGAACTGCAGGCGGGGCAAAGCTATGCTGAGATAGCATCAAAACTTGTGAAGTAAGTTAAAACTTAATAAGTGAAAATAAAATGAAGGTTGTTAGTCTTAAAGATTGACAAAAGCTCAAATTTAATTTACCATGGTAGGGGCAATTCTTTTGCCCCTACATTTTTTTGATGGAAAGAGGGAATTATAGTGTACAGAGAAGTCAAAACTGATATGAACTTTGTAGACCGTGAAAAGGCTACGCTTAAATTTTGGAATGATAACAAGATTTTTGAAAAATCCATAGAGAGTAGGAAGGATGCTCCTACCTATATGTTCTTTGATGGTCCGCCTACTGCCAATGGCAAGCCACATATAGGACATGTTGAAACCAGAGTAATTAAGGATATGATTCCACGCTATAAGACTATGAAGGGCTATAGAGTGCCTAGAAAAGCAGGCTGGGATACCCATGGACTTCCTGTAGAGATAGAGGTAGAAAAGCTCCTTGGCTTAAACGGCAAAGAGCAGATAGAAGAGTACGGTATGGAGCCTTTCATTGAGAAATGTAAGGAATCTGTATGGAAATTTAAGGGAATGTGGGAAGACTTCTCAGGAACTGTTGGTTTCTGGGCAGATATGGACAACCCTTATGTTACCTATCACGATGATTTCATTGAATCAGAGTGGTGGGCGTTAAAAGAGATATGGAAAAAGGGACTTTTATATAAAGGCCATAAAATAGTGCCTTATTGCCCTCGCTGCGGTACCTCCCTTTCTTCTCACGAGGTTGCACAGGGCTATAAGAATGTAAAAGAGCGTTCTGCGGTAGTTAGATTTAAGGCGGTGGGTGAGGATGCATATTTCCTAGCATGGACAACCACACCTTGGACACTTCCTTCCAACGTAGCTCTTTGTGTGAATCCAGAGGAGAGCTATGTAAAGGTCAAGGCTGCAGATGGATATACCTACTATTTGGCTGAGGCTCTTCTTGACAAGGTACTTGGTGGGCTTGCGGCTGAAGACACCAAGGCCTATGAAATCCTTGAGAGATACAAGGGTTCAGACCTTGAAAAACGTGAGTATGAACCGCTTTTTGCCTGTGCGGGTGAGGCTGCCAAGAAGCAGAACAAAAAGGGACACTACGTAGTTATGGATGATTACGTTACTATGTCAGATGGTACAGGTATAGTTCATATTGCTCCTGCCTTTGGTGAGGACGATGCCAGAATCGGAAGAAAGTATGACCTTCCATTTGTACAGTTTGTTAATGAACAGGGTGAGCTTACTGAGGACACCCCTTTTGCAGGCAAGTTTATCAAGGCTGCGGATCCTCTAGTGCTTCAGGACTTAGAAGACAGAAAGCTGCTTTTTGATGCGCCTAAGTTTGAACACGAATATCCTCACTGCTGGAGATGTGACAGTCCTCTTATTTACTATGCAAAAGAGACATGGTTTATCAAGATGACTGCAGTAAGAGATGATTTGCTTAAAAACAATGCTAAGATTAACTGGATACCTGAAAGTATAGGCAAGGGAAGATTTGGCGATTGGCTTCAGAACGTACAGGACTGGGGACTTTCAAGAAACAGATACTGGGGTACTCCTCTTCCTGCCTGGACCTGTGAGTGTGGTAAGGTGCATGTTATCGGAAGCAAGGCAGAGCTAAAGGAGATGAGTGACAACTGCCCTGATGATATTGAGCTTCACCGCCCATTTATTGACAAGGTAACCATTAAGTGTCCTGACTGTGGTAAGGAAATGCATAGAGTTCCTGAGGTTATTGACTGCTGGTTTGATTCAGGAGCCATGCCTTATGCACAGTATCACTATCCGTTTGAAAATGTGGAACTCTTTAAGAAACAGTTCCCGGCAGACTTCATTTCAGAGGCTGTAGACCAGACCAGAGGCTGGTTCTATTCACTTCTTGCTGAGTCCACGCTTCTTTTCAATGAAGCACCTTACAAGAATGTCATCGTGCTTGGACACGTTCTTGATGAAAACGGACAGAAGATGAGTAAATCTAAGGGAAATGCAGTAGATCCTTTTGATGCACTGGCAAAGCATGGTGCAGATGCAATCCGCTGGTATTTTTATGCCAACAGTGCTCCATGGCTTCCAAACCGTTTCTCAGATAAGCTTGTAACTGAGGGACAGAGCAAGTTTATGAGCACACTTTGGAATACCTATGCTTTCTTTGTGCTCTATGCAAATATAGATGAATTTGATGCTACCAAATATAAGCTTGAGTATGACAAGCTTGCAGTTATGGACAAGTGGCTCCTCTCAAAGCTAAACTCCACTATCAAGGCTGTAGAGGATAACCTTGATAACTATCGTATACTTGAGACTGCCAAGGCGCTTCTTAACTTTGTAGATGAGATGAGTAACTGGTATGTAAGACGCTGCCGTAACCGTTTCTGGGCAAAGGGAATGGAGCAGGATAAGATAAATGCTTACCTAACTCTTTATACAGCCCTTGTAGAGATAAGCAAGGCTGCGGCTCCTATGATTCCTTTTATGACAGAGGAGATATATCAGAACCTTGTTAGAAGCATAGACAAGACTGCTCCTTTAAGCATACATCTGTGTGACTTCCCTAAGGTGGATGAAAGCCATATTGATAAAGAGCTTGAGGACAATATGGAAAAGGTGCTTGAGATAGTTGTGCTTGGACGTGCAGGCAGAAATGAGGCGAATATAAAGAATCGTCAGCCTATTGGCAATATGTATGTGAACTTTGCAACAGGTAAGAATGTTCTTCCTGAAATGTATATGGACATCATAAAGGAAGAGTTAAATGTTAAGAATATAACAATGCTTGATGATGTAAGCAAGTTCAGTGGTTACACCTTTAAGCCACAGCTTAGAACCCTTGGCAAGAGATTTGGAAGCAGACTTAATGCTCTTAAGGAAGTGCTTGCCAATGTGGATGGTGTTAAGGTAATGACAGAGCTTAAAGAAACAGGCAAGACTGTACTAAATGTAGGCGGAGTAGATGAAGAGCTTGCTATGGATGACCTTCTCTATGAGGCCGTACAGGTTGAGGGCTTTGAGACTCAGTCAGAAAATGGAATAACTGTGGTTCTTGACAGAGAGCTTACTCCTGAGCTTATTGAGGAAGGCTTTGTAAGAGAGCTTATAAGTAAAATTCAGACTATGCGTAAGGAAGCAGGCTTTGAGGTGATGGACAAGATTACAGTATATGCTAATGGCAATGAAAAGCTTGAAGCACTTATGCAGAAAAACAAAGACAGCATCCTCACTGATGTAATGGCAACTGAGATTGTAACCGGTTCTTTGGATGGTTATACTAAGGAGTGGAACATCAACGGTGAGAATGTAGAGATGGGTGTAAAGAAGAATTAAGAGTTAAAGAAGGTTATGGGGAAAGGTTTGCGGGTATGCGCAAGCCTTTCTTCTGTAGTGTGCCTTGCGGCGCACGTTTCTAAAGGGTGAAAGTCCCTAATCCGCCCT
>NZ_DBHIEC010000007.1:117103-123216 GCF_057250765.1 Catonella sp. | reverse complement strand
ACAACGGCAAAGTACACAAAGATTTGAAAGAAAAGTGTACAAAATAACCAAAAATCTAAGCGAAGCGGATGCCGGAGCGAGTCTGAAATTTATTATTCTAGGCGTGACTAAGTAGGCCAAATCTAAAACAAAATTGAAAGCGTGACTAGGTCTGCAAACCAAAATCATTATCCTAAGCGCGATAAATAAGACTGTAAAAAATGTATCATAATCAGGTAAAATATGGTAAAATAGTTAGTATACAAAAGACAGTGAACAATAACCATTAGAAAGGCAATACCTATGAAAAACATACTAATGCTAACTACAGGAGGAACTATTGCCTCTGTAATTACCCCCTACGGCCTCATTCCCACACTAAACTCGAAGGAGCTTCTCTCTTACCTGCCAAAGCTAGAAGAAAATATTAATATAGAAACAAGAGAACTTTATAGCATCGACAGCACCAATACCAGACCCGAGCATTGGAAACTGATAGCAAATGCTATTGAAAGCGAATACAACAACTATGATGCCTTCGTTATCTGCCACGGTACAGACACCATGGCCTATACCGCCTCAGCACTTTCATACCTTATTCAAGACTCCCCTAAGCCAATAGTGCTAACAGGAGCCCAAAAGCCAATAGGAACGGAGATAACAGATGCAAAATCTAATCTTCGTGACAGCATACTCTATGCTGCTGACGAGCTCTCATGTGGTGTTCAGATAGTATTTAGTGGCAAGGTCATCATGGGAACCCGTGCCAAGAAGACCAGAACCTTTAGCTTTGAAGCATTTTCAAGTATCAACTATCCATTTATAGCTGAACTATATGATGGCAAGATTATCAGATACATTGTTCAGGATAAAACAAAAATGAAGCCCATCTTTTATCACGAACTAAATGAAAAAGTATATGTGGTCAAGCTGATACCGGGCATTTCCGACAGTCTCATACCTACCATATTTGAAAACTATGACGGCATTATCCTCGAGAGCTTTGGTACAGGCGGAGTTCCTGACAGCATACAAAAAGCAATATTCGATAACCTTGAAAAATACGAAGCCAAAGACAAGGTGCTTGTTATAACAACTCAGGTACAAAATGAAGGCAGCGATACTGATATCTACGAGGTAGGAGTTAAACTTAAAAAATACAAATACCTTGAAGCCGCAGATATGACCTTAGAGGCGGCCCTAACCAAGCTTATGTGGATACTTGCTAAAAAGGACAGGACTTGGGACTATATCGAGAGTAACTTCAAAAAAGCGGTAAGCTTTGACAGAGTAAGGGGATAAGTCCTACCTAATCTCTGCAAAAAATATATACTGGTAGCAGGCATAAAAATGTGGTATACTGTAAAGATACTAGAAGTTAAATATTTGGGAGGACATTATGGAACTTATTTCAGTCAGAGAGCTTTTCAAAGAAAAGGAAAAATTCGCGGGAAAAGAAGTGGCCGTAGGTGGATGGATTAGAAGTGTCAGAGATTCTAAAACCTTTGGCTTTATAGTACTTAGCGATGGTTCATATTTTGAGACCTTACAGGTCGTTTATCACGATAATATGGAGAATTTTGCAGAGGTAAGCAAGTTAAATGTTGGCTCTGCAGTCATTGTAAAGGGTGAGCTGGTACTTACTCCTGATGCAAAACAGCCATTTGAGATACAGGCAAGCGAGGTAATTGTGGAAGGAAAGTCTACCAGTGATTATCCTCTTCAGAAAAAACGCCACAGCATGGAATATCTTAGGACTATCTCACATCTTCGTCCAAGAACCAATACCTTCCAGGCTGTATTTAGAGTGCGCTCACTCATAGCCTATGCTATACACAAGTTTTTCCAGGAGAGAGACTTTGTATATGTACATACACCAATCATCACAGGCTCAGATGCAGAGGGTGCAGGAGAGATGTTTAGGGTGACTACTCTTGACCTTGACAACCTCCCTCTTGGCGAGGACGGAAAGGTGGATGACAGTAAGGACTTCTTTGGCAAGGCTACCAACCTTACCGTAAGCGGACAGTTAAACGGTGAGACCTTTGCCATGGCATTTAAGAATATCTACACCTTCGGGCCTACCTTTAGAGCAGAGAACTCCAATACCACAAGACACGCAGCGGAGTTCTGGATGATAGAACCTGAAATAGCTTTTGCAGACCTTTCAGATGATATGGACTTGGCTGAATCCATGCTCAAGTACATCATCAACTATGTACTTGAAAACGCCCCTGAAGAGATGGCTTTCTTCAACCAGTTCATCGACAAAGAGCTTATCGAGAGGCTTAAAGGTGTGGCGGGATCTGACTTCGGCCGCGTAACATACACAGAGGCTATCGAGCTTCTTAAAGAGCATAACGACGAGTTTGACTACAAAGTAAGCTGGGGCTGTGACTTACAGACAGAGCACGAGCGTTACCTTACAGAGAAAATCTTCAAGCGTCCTGTATTTGTAACAGACTATCCAAAGGAAATCAAAGCTTTCTATATGAAGCTAAATGATGACGGCAAGACAGTGGCAGCCATGGACTGCCTTGTTCCAGGCATTGGCGAGATTATAGGAGGCAGCCAGAGAGAAGAGAATCTGGAACTGCTTACAAAGCGTATGAAGGAGCTCGGTCTTAACGAGGCAGACTATGACTTTTATCTTGACCTTAGAAAATATGGATCAGCAAGGCACGCAGGGTTTGGCCTTGGCTTTGAAAGATGTGTAATGTACCTCACGGGAATGGGCAACATACGTGACGTAATTCCTTTCCCAAGAACAGTAGGCAACTGCGAATTATAATTAGAGAATAAATAGATAATGAATAACTTTTCTTTCAGAGATAAAAGCTGTCAATTAAAGTAAGGCTATATCATTAATTAATGCAGTATAATAAGGCTAAAATGCAGATTATTAGTGAATGTCTGATAAATATAGTGCTTTTATAATAATACCTGGCTCATCATCTCTAAACTATAGAGGTAGATGAGTTAGGTGTTTTTTTGTATAAGTTAGACAAAACTAATCATAGAAAAAACAAATAAATATTATAAAATATAGAATATTTCCATAAAAAATTCTCTTAAATTGGCTTGAATATTGTCAGAATTAACCTATAATTATATTTAGCAGTTTAATCTGGTCTCTAAATTGTAGATACATTCATTAAATACTGTATTTTAGGAGGGTTTATTTATGGCGGATTACGAGAAAATGTGGGAAGAACTGGGAATGAATATGGAGCTTCACGACCAGCTATGTCAGGTGCTGCCGGTAGCCTTTGGTGATGTTTATCTTTCACAGGAAAACAGGCCTGAAGGCATGGGATTTTGGGATTTTGTTGTATCAGGTATTCACGGTATCAGACCTGCTGAGCTTATCGAGGCTCAGAAAAACGGTCAGAAGGTATTTGGTACCTTCTGCGTCTATGTGCCTGATGAAATTGTAATAGCTGCCAAGGGCATAGTCACAGGACTCTGTGGAGGCTCACAGTTCTGGGTGCCGGGTGGAGAGAAGGTGCTTCCAAAGAGTACCTGTCCACTCATCAAGGCTTCTGTAGGTGCAAGGCTTGACAAGACCTGCCCATTCTTTAGAATAGCAGATATGTATGTGGGTGAGACCACCTGCGACGGGAAGAAGAAGGCTTGGGAGATACTTGGGGAAGATGTACCTATGCACATCATGGACGTACCTCAGATGAAGCGTGAAAAGGACATAGTTAAATGGGCAGGGGAGATAGAGGAATTCAAAAAAGTAGTTGAGGATTTTACAGGAAATAAAATAACAGTTGAAAATCTTAATGAAGCTATTAAAATAGTAAATAACAAGAGAAGGGCTCTTGGCAGGGTATTTAACTGCAGAAAGGCAGCCAAGTCGCCTATTAGCGGAAAGGACGCCCTTCTTATGATGCAGATAGCTTTCTTTGACGACCCTGTGCGCTGTGCAGAGATGTGCAACAAGCTGGCGGATGAGCTTGAAAAGAGGATAGAAGACGGAGTTTCAGTCTGTCCGGAGGGAACCAAGAGAATCCTCGTTACAGGTACTCCTCTTGCCATCCCTAACTGGAAGCTTCATCACATCATTGAAACCAGCGGTGCCATTGTAGTCTGTGAGGAAATGTGTACAGGAACCAGATATTTTGAAAATATCGTTGAGGAGAATCTTCCTACTCTTGAGGCACAGTACATGGCTCTTGCAAGGCGTTATATGAAGACAAACTGCGCCTGCTTCACACCTAATACAGCGAGGTTTGATGACATTCTCCGTATGGTTGATGAATACAAGGTTGATGGAGTTATAGATGTAAGCTTGAAGTTCTGTAACCTATACGATACAGAGGGCTTCCTCCTTGAGCGTACACTCAAGGAAAAAGGAATTCCTGTGCTTGGTATTGAAACTGATTATACAGATGCGGATGCTGAACAGTTAAAGACTCGTATCGGCGCATTTATAGAAATGTTGGGATAAAATGAAAAATTATTATATCTTATTCGCCAATTATACAGAGGGGCTCTTGTTGCAGGATATACTAAAGGCAAACGGTCATAAAGCAAGGATATCCCCGACTCCAAGGACGATACAGGGCTCAGTTCCCTGTGGGATGAGCCTCCTTGTAAATGAAGAGGACATAGAGGGAGTGAGAGCTTGTATCAGGGAGAATAAGGCAGCCTATGCCAACATAGTTGAAACAGAGTGTCAGATAAATGCAGGAAGAAATAAATTTTGTTAGAAGTTAAGGAGATGTTATGGCAAGGATATGTTTTGGCCTTGATTTAGGCTCTACAAGCACAAAATATGTGGCTATGCAGGAAGGAAAGATACTTTATAAGCACAGGCTTCCTACAGGCTGGAGCTCTAAGGAGGCTTCTCGGAATGTAAAGGAAGACCTTATCAAAAATGGTTTTTTCTTTGATGATTTCCGCTGTGTATCCACAGGTTACGGACGGGTAAGCGTTGATTATGCAAACAAAAATATAACAGAGATTACCTGTCACGCTAAGGGCGCAGAATATCTCTTTAACGAAAGGGAAGTTGCTATCATCGACATAGGAGGGCAGGATACGAAGATTATCGTGCTTGAAGACGGTCAGGTTAAGGACTTCATTATGAATGACAAATGTTCTGCAGGTACGGGAAGATTCTTAGAGGTAATGGCAAATGCCATGGGCTATGATCCTGCTTCCCTTTGTGAGCTTGCAAGGAAGGGAAAGGGAGTGAAGATAAGCTCCATGTGTACTGTATTTGCAGAGTCTGAGGTCATCGGTCTTGCAGGGGCGGGCACTCCCAAAGAAGACATAGCCTTTGGTATAGTTGAATCAATCACTGAAAAGGTGGTTTCCCAGTGCAGAAATGTACCTGAGGACTTCAAGGTCTTCTTAACAGGAGGGCTTTGCGGCTGTCCTTATATCTTAGAATCCCTCTCAAATAAGCTTGGTAGAAAGGTAGAAACCCACGAAGCTGCAATGTATGCAGGAGCCATAGGAGCTGCTGTATTTGCGGAGAAAATGAAATAAAATAATCTTGTAAAAATAAAGGGCTGTCACACTAAAGATAAAATTTACTCTATATAACTTGTAAACTTATCTGTATGTGACGGCCCTTATACATTGAATAAAAATCATAAAATCTTTCAGGCAAGCATTAAACAGTTATCTAAATTTCTTTAACTATATATTCAGTCAGTTTTTAGAAATCACACGAATGAAATCAGTACAACATGTTCTATACTCTAAAAACCTTATCTCTTATTGGATAAAGTGCTGTAAGCAAAATCAAACCAAGTATTCCACAGGAAATTACCTCTCCTGCTCCTACGGTAAGCATAAGAAAAGGAATTCCATCAGGCATATGGTAAGCATAGGTAAGTACAAAAGGAACTATTACCATATTTGCTATGATTGGAGGGAGTGGTGAGAGGTATTTGAATATGTTCTTCTCTGTCTTCTTAAAAAGAATCCCTATGTACCAGGTTCCGACTGCTCCTATGAAGGTAGCAAGGGTTCCGAAGATGATGTCAAAGATATCGCTGCCTATTACGATGTTTGACACAAGACAGCCAATGGTCACACCTGGAACGCCTGCAAAGCTAAAGAAAGGGAGGATGGTGAGTACTTCTGAGAATCTTACCTGAATTGCTCCACTAGCA